>JAGRLM010000127.1:0-8021 GCA_020441795.1 Nitratireductor sp. | reverse complement strand
GATGCGATCCTGCGCGCAATCGAGCTCAATGCCGTTTCCGTCAATGCCAACAAGCTCGCCTTCAACTGGGGCCGCAAACTGGCCGACGACCCTGCCGGTTGCGCAAGCCTGATGGCTGGCGCATTCCCGCAGCCTAAGGAACCCTCGACCCTCGAGGAACTTGTTGCCCGCCGCGTTGACTATCTGACCGGTTACCAGAACGCAGCCTATGCTTCACGCTACCGCGCCCTCGTGGAGCGGGTGGAAAAGGCAGAAGCCGCTTTGGGACGCAAGCGCGATCTCACCAATGCTGTCGCTCGCTACTGGTTCAAGCTGCTTGCCTACAAGGACGAATACGAGGTCGCACGGCTCTACACCAATGGAGAGTTTGAAAAGCAGATCCGCGACACATTCGATGGCGATTTCAGAATGACCTTCCACCTGGCACCGCCATTCTTCGCCGGTGAAACCCTGCCGAATGGCCGTCCGAAAAAGCGCGAATTCGGACCCTGGACCTTCCGCATGTTCAAGCTGCTTACCAGGATGAAGGGCTTGCGTGGCACTGCTCTCGATATCTTCGGATATTCCGGCGAACGTCGCATGGAACGGCAGTTGATTGCTGATTATGAAAGCATGATCAATGACTTGCTGCCGAAACTCAACGATGACAACCACCGCTTTGCCGTTGCCCTTGCCAAACTGCCGGACGAAATCCGTGGCTTTGGCCCGGTCAAGGAAACATCCGTGAAAAAGGCCGAAGCTGCAAAAGCAGATCTTGTCGCGCAGTTTTCGTCCACCAAACCTGCAAAGCCCGGAAAGAAGGCAAAGGCTGCCGAACCGGCGGAATGAAACAATACGGCCTCCGTGTCATACGACCGTTACGCTGAGCGCGCTACAGGAGCGAACGTTGCCCATTTGGCGGCGATTCCTTCAGAAATTGACACGGAGCCAACCCATGACGAAATTGCGTCACGCACTTCTCGCGGCCACTGCCGTTATTGCAATCGGCACAGCCGCAAATGCTGCCGAAATCACTTTCAAGGGCGTTGATGCGCCAACAGACGATGCCGCAAAGCGGGCCGTGAGTTCCACGACCTCGGTGACCATTGACGGCGCGGAACACAAGATCGGCTGGAACACAATAGCGCGTTCCGGTCAGAAGATCGGCAATGCCACATTTGGTGTTCCGGTAGATGCCGCCGGTAATATCATCACCGATGCGAGCGGGAAGCCAGTTGTGTCGGACGACGCCGACTTCACGTCACTCCTGCCAGTTGGCAACAAGCTTTTCTCGATCACCCATTTCGAGACTCGCCCGGCTGCAATGTACCTCTCGGAACTCAGCCAGGACGCCAATGGCAATCTGGCGCCGATCTCGACCCGCCCGATTGATCTGTCGGGCATTGACGGCCTTTGGGTTCCCTGTGCCGGTGCCGTGACACCGTGGGGAAGCCATCTCGGCTCCGAGGAATATCCGCCAAATGCCCGCGAGATCGACGCAGCATCTTCGCTGTCGGAAATAGACGACTATGTAACGCCGATGGCGCGTTACAATGGTGTCGACCCGAAGCTGATGACGCTCGGCATGTTCCGCGAGGCCTTCAAACCCTATCGTTATGGTTTCCCGGTTGAAGTCAAAGTCACGGAAGCTGGTGAAACCAGCGCCGCCAAGCACTATGCCATGGGTCGCGTTGCGGTTGAGCTCGCTTATGTCTTGCCGGACCAGAAAACGGCTTATATTTCCGACGATGGCACCAATGTCGGCCTGTTCCGCTTTGTCGCCGACAAGGAAGGTGATCTTTCTTCCGGCCGCCTTTATGCTGCCAAGTGGAACCAGACTTCAGCAGAAGGTGCCGGAGCTGCCGACATCGAATGGATCGATCTTGGCCATGGCGACAACGCCACGGTGCGCATGGCGCTCAATCTCGATGTCAAGTTCAACGACATTTTCGAAACGGCATCGTTCGACAAGGATGGCAATTGCCCCGAAGGTTTCCTGTCCTCCAATGCCGAGGGTCGTGCCGAATGCCTGAAGGTCAAGCCTGGCATGGACATGCTTGCCTCCCGCCTCGAAACCCGCCGCTATGCCTCCATGCTGGGCGCGACAACCGAGTTCCGCAAGATGGAAGGCATTTCCTTCGATCCTGAAGGCAAGCGCCTGTTCCTGGCGATGTCGGAAGTCTCCAACGGCATGGAAGACAATGCCAAGGATGGCAAATATGACAAGGGCGGCCGCAATGATGTGAAGCTTGCCAAGAATTCATGCGGTGCTGTGTATGAGTTGTCCATGGATGACAACTGGGTCGTGACCAAAGCCGCGAGCTTCGTCGAAGGCAAGCCGACGAAGTATGAGGAAGGCACCCCCTTCGCGGGCAACACATGCGATATCGACGGCATTGCCAATCCGGACAATCTTTCCTTCATTCCGGGTTACAACACCTTGCTGATCGGCGAAGACACCGGCTCCGGTCACCAGAACGATGCGACATGGGCCGTTGATGCAGCAACAAGGCAGATGACCCGCATCTTCACCTCACCCTATGGCTCGGAAAACACTTCGGTCGACTGGTATCCGGATATCAATGGCTATGCCTATCTGATGACCGTGATCCAGCATCCATATGGCGAGTCCGACGAAGACAAGCTGGTCAACCCCGAAGATGCCCGCGCCTATATTGGCTATATTGGACCGATGCCTGCGTTCAAGAAGTCAGCATCGCTGAAATAGCCAAAGGCATGAATACCTGGAAAGAGGAAAACCGCCGGTTATCGCACCGGCGGTTTTTCTATCTGCCTGCTGCCAACTGTCTGCGGCGATGGGTTTCAACACCACGAACCTTGACGCGTCGAAACAGTTCGACAATCTCCTTGCGCCCCACCGCAACAGCTCCCATGCGAATGGCCCGGTCGCGCTCGAAAGCGGTGATATCGTAATGCGGCGCAGATGTTTTCGGCGGCCCCTGATAAGACAACAGGTGAAGCCCGATGCTGCGCGCAAAGTGATGCAATTCATGCACGTCGTCAGCCATCAGGTGGCACCATTTGCGCCCCTGCCAACTCCAGATTGCCTCATCAACGTAAACAGCCATTCGCCTGGTTCAGACCTTTGCTTCAGACTGGTAAAGCGGGTCGATGAGCGAAGCATATTTCGAGGTGACAAATGCGCGTTTCACTTTCAATGTCGGCGTCAGTTCCCCACCTTCCAGCGAAAACGGCTCCGGCGCGATCACGAATTTGCGGATTTGTTCCACCCTGGCAAATTTCGTGTTCATGGCGTCAATGGCAGTTTCAAGAAACGCATGCAGCTCGCCACTTTCACGCACCTCTCTGGGATCAATCCCCTTTTCGCTTGCAAATGCGGCCAGATCGTCACTGTTCAGCGTCAGGAGAGCGGTGAGGAAATGTCTCCCCTCCCCGCAGACCACGGCATGTTCAACCAGCGGCAGATCGGCCAGCGCCTGCTCCAGATTGGCTGGCGTAATATTCTTGCCACCCGACGTAATCAGGATGTCTTTCTTGCGCCCGATGATTGTGACAAATCCCTGATTGTCGACGCGCCCCAGATCGCCGGTATGCATCCAGCCGTCCTGTAGGGCGGCAGCCGTCGCCGCTTCGTCCTTGGCATATCCGTCAAAAAGGCTCGGCGCGCGAACCAGGATTTCATCATCGCCGGCAATTTTGAGTTCAAGACCGGGTATTGGTCGGCCAACGGTTCCCAGTTTCACCGAATCGGGGGTGTTGAACGTGGTGGGTCCGCAATCTTCCGACTGACCATAAACTTCATAAATCACTATTCCCAGGGCAGCAAAGAAATCGAGAACCTGGCGGGAAATGGGTGCAGCCCCCGAGACCGGAACCCGGCATTGGTCAAGGCCGATTGCCTGGCGTATCTTCTTCAGTACCAGCGCGTCTGCAAGGCGATGTTTCAGCTTCAGGCCAAGAGATATCGGTTCGCCATCCAGAACGCGTTGCGAATGTTCCCGTCCAACATTGATTGCCCAGCCCGCCAGCTTCGCCTTGTTGCCGGTCGCGGCAGCCAGCCTTGCATTGAGCGCATCATGAATTTTCTGCCACACCCGCGGCACACCGAAAAACACCGTCGGGCGGATATCCTTCAGGTGATCACCCAGCGTCTCCATGGATTTGGCAAACGCCAACTGATAGCCGCCGCCGACATGATTGTGGATGGAATTGGAGGCTTCCGCAATATGGGCAAGTGGCAGATAGGACAACATCCGGTCCTGCGGGCCGGTCGCAAACATCGACTTCAGTGTCCAGCCGGTCCATGAAATCGCGCCATGCGACAGCACTACCGCCTTGGGCGGACCGGTCGTTCCGGAAGTATAGATGCGCATGGCAGGATCCTTCGGCCCGACAAGCCGAAGTCGTGCATCGATCTCGCGCTCACCGGGATTGTCACTGTGCGCCTCGCCACCCAGCACATTGAACGCGTCCCAGGTCATTTGCATTGCGTGTCCTGCCGAGCCACCACGCATCATCACGACCTTGCGCAGCTTCTTCATGCTGGCAAGATGCGGTTCGATACGTTGGAAATGGGCATTGGTCTCAACCAGCAGGACCGGCGTCTCAGAGTGATTGACGATATACTCGATCTCCTCTCCGGAAGAGGTGAAGTAGATGCCGGCAGGCGCTGCCCCCGCCATCATTGCCGCATGCGCCATGATCGTCCATTCGGGACGGTTGTAGCCAAGAATGCAGATCGTCTCGTGACGCTGGACACCCAGCGCAATCAGCGCACGCGCAGCCTGCTTTATCTGCGAGAGATAGGTGTTCCAGTCGGTATCCTGCCAGCCATTTTCGCCCAACACCCTGTAGGCTGTCAGGCTGCCTTGCGCCCTGACCGTCTCAACCAGCTTGTGTGGCGTAGGCACGAATGCGTCATCCGGCCAGCGCCCGGATCCGGTCGTTCCGGGGTTATTTGCAACGCCCATGACACACCTCCCCCATGGTTTTCACTGTGACATTCTGCGGGAACAGGAAGTCTGTCGCAAAATGTCACATTTGGGAAGCGCCGTCTGTCAATCAGTCGCGAAGCTCGCGTCGCAGGATCTTGCCGACATTGGTTTTCGGCAATTCGTCGCGGAACTCGACATGCTTGGGCCGCTTGTAATTGGTCAGCCCCTTGGCACACCAGTCCTTGACGTCCTTCTCGGTGAGGGCTGGATCCTTGCGCACGACGAACAGTTTCACCGCCTCGCCGGAATTGGCGTCCGGCACGGCAACGGCAGCGGCTTCCAGGATGCCTTCATGCGCAACCGCAACTTCCTCGATCTCGTTCGGATAGACGTTGAAACCGGAAACAAGGATCATGTCCTTCTTGCGGTCGACAATCTTGGTATAGCCCTTCTCGTCCATGAAGCCCATGTCACCGGAACGGAAGAAACCGTCTGGCGTCATCACTTTTGCGGTCTCGTCCTGCCGGTTCCAGTAGCCCAGCATGACCTGCGGGCCCTTGATGCAGATCTCGCCAACCTCGCCAAGCGGGACGTCCTTGCCGTCATCATCACGAATGGTGATTTCGGTCGATGGCAGCGGCAGGCCGATCGTGCCGGTAAATGCATCTGCGTCAAAGCGGTTGGCAGTCGCGACCGGGGCAGTTTCAGACAGGCCATAGCCTTCTGAGATGATACAGCCCGTCACTTTCTGCCAGCGTTCGGCAACCGGACCCTGAACCGCCATGCCACCACCAAGCGTCAGCAGCAGGTTGGAGAAATCCAGCTTGCGGAAGTCGTCATTGTTCAGCAGGCCGTTGAACAAGGTGTTGAGGCCCGGGAAGACGTGGAACCTGTACTTTCCCAATTCCTTGACAAAGCCGGGAATGTCGCGCGGGTTCGGGATCAGCACATTGTGCCCGCCAGAACTCATGCCGCCAATCGCATTCACGGTAAGCGCGAAGATGTGGTAGAGCGGCAATGCACAGATATAAAGCAACTGCTGCGGCCGCTTCTTCTTGGCAAAGATCGCTTCCAGCCAGAGGTCGTTCTGTGCCGAATTGGAAAGCACATTGCCATGGCTGAGCGTGGCGCCCTTGGACACGCCTGTCGTGCCACCGGTATATTGCAGGAAGGCCACATCTGAAGACTGGACGTCGACCGGTGTGATCGACTTGCCGACAGCCATCGCCAGCACGTTCTTGAAGGGAACATGGCCAGGCAGTGACCACGCAGGCACCATCTTCTTCACCCTGCGCACCACCAGATTGACGATCGTACCTTTAAGGCCGCCCAGCAGATCGCCCATGGAGGTAACAACCACATGCTCGACCTGCGTATTGGCTTTCACCTCGGCAAGCGTGTTGGCAAAATTCTCCAGAATGAAGATCGCCTTGGCGCCACTGTCCTGCAACTGGTGCTGCAATTCGCGCGGTGTGTAGAGCGGATTGACATTCACCACCACGAGGCCGGCGCGCAAAATGCCTGCCATGACCACCGGATATTGCAGGATGTTGGGCATCATCACCGCAACGCGGTCACCCTTTTTCAAGCCCTTCGATTGCAGCCACGCACCCACCCGCGTCGACAATGCTTTCAATTCGCCATAGTCAAGCGTCTTGCCCATGCAGGTGAAGGCCGGCTTGGCGGAATGCGTGTCGCAGGCGCGCTCGAACAACTCACCCAATGAATTATAGGCAAGCGGCGCAATCTCATGCGGCATGTTCGGCGGATAGGACTGGAACCACGGTTTTTCCATGGAATTCTGTTGTTTGGCCTCTGCCATCTTCGCCATTGAATTTCCTCCCCAAACGGCTTGTTCTCGGCACGGCATGTACGGGTTCTGTCGACCGCTACAGCTTGCCTGTTCAATTTGCATAGTTGGATATTACGCCGAGCGAAAGCAAGCCTGAAAGACTGCAAGCCGCTGAAATCCGCAAGCGACAAGCCAGGCGTCAGGCACCGGCGGTCGGGCAAGTGGCGCTACAGGTAGCAAGCGACCGGCAATTTCTATTCGGCTTCGCGCTTGGCTATCCGCTCCACGGCACTCTCGATGCTTTCCATCACCATGTCTGTCTGCGCACGCAATTCCTTGAGCCGCTGCACCTGTGCCTTGAGGATTTTCAGTTCATCCGAAACGCCATCAATCTGCGGTGCTTCGCCAAGCCCGTGCAGCAGCCAGGCAGGGCTTACCTGCAAGATCCCGGCCATGGTAATCAACCGGTTGGCGCGCGGCTCGGAACGGTCGCTTTCCCAGCCATCCAGCGTCTCCTTGCGAACACCCATCATCCTTGCACAACGCGAAGCGCTGAGACCGGCTGCCTCGCGTGCGCGCCAAAGCCGTCCACCAAGCGTGTCGACATCCCTTGCATTTTGATAAATCGTTCCCTCTGCACCCATGATGCGCTCCTTTCGGTTGATCTTGTCTGGTTTTGCAGCCGAGCGACCCCAATAGCAGCCGCTAATACCCGAAGCCGTGACCAGGCATGGAAAATGCTCAGTGGCCAAAGCAGAATGGTCGACGAATTGACCTGCCGGGCAGCGTTGTACCCTTGCTACCACGGTGAGCGGATGCTGGCCAGTCTGGAGAGCCGATTCAGGCCTTTGCTGCCCTTGCCTGGCGCACGGCAAGTTCCATCGCCTGCAAAAAGGCTGACCGGTCCCGCGCGGAAAACGGCTTGTTGTAGCCCTTGATCACGCCTGCCTCGCGCAGTTCCTGGTTGAGGTCTCGCATCGCGCTGGCCATGCCGATCGATTCCGGCGTGAAACGCCTGCCGGTGGGGCCAAGCACGATTGCCCCCTTGTCCACCAGCCTGACTGCAAGCGGAACATCGGCTGTCACCGCAATGTCATTGGCATTGGCGTTTTCAACGATCCAGTCATCTGCGGCATCGAACTTGTCTGACACGACGACATGGCGGACCAGCGGGTCGCGCGAGTGCCGCATGCCCTGGTTCGAGACCAGAACGACCGGCAGGTCATGCCGCTCCGCCACGCGAAGGATTTCGTCCTTCACGGGGCAGGCATCGGCATCGACCAGGATCGTGATGCTCACTTCAATTCGTCACTCGAGGTGATGACCTTGCCGAG
>JAGRLM010000126.1 GCA_020441795.1 Nitratireductor sp. | reverse complement strand
CGCGCCTGCTGCAATTGCTGCTCAAGGCGGCGACGCTCGGAAATGTCGCGGCATACGGCAAGAACATGCTGCCTGCCATCAAGCATTACCCGGCTGCAGCGCAACTCGCACCAGGCGGCTTTCGCCTGGCTCGAACCGGAAACGCGAAACTGCACCCTTGTGGCATTGCCCTGATGGAGGCAATCGTCAATGGCGCGCGCCACCGCAACCTTGTCCTGCACATGGATGATCGAGAGGAAGCCATTGCCATACAGCTTGTCGGCCGCAACACCGAACAGTTGTTCGGCATTGGAATTTACATGGACTGCCTCGCCGTTTTCAACGTGCAACGAATAGCAGTCAGGCCCCAATTCGGAGAGGTCTCCACCATTGCGGTTCCAATGCGCTATCGAATCGGTTGCATTCATGGCTGCTTCTTTCTTCCCGCGCTGGCACATGGCCATTTGCGGGTACGCAATACTCACAAGTTCCCGAACTGCCGTGATCATCAGGAACGGGTTAACCGTGGCACAGCCCCTTTAACACAACACTAAGGATGGGGTTCGTCCGACAGAACGAGGCGTCTCGGCAGGTCATTTTTCCATTATGGTAAACAGCTGGTTAGGGACAACCATTAACCCCAATTTGAATTACCTTGGGTTTGCTCCGGTATTTTCTGTCTGTTTTTCAATGGCTTGGTGCTTCCAGCCAGTCTCACGATCACGTCCATTGCCTTGGCTTGCACGCTAGTCCGCAAATCGCGAATGCCAGATCGATGGCATTTTAATAAAATTGCACCGGCGAACAGAACCAGAGCGCAAACCGGGAATGATAGTGCAACACCAGGACAAGAGGTGTGGACACCATGTTTAGAACGATTTTCTGGCTCGGGCTGGTCATAGCTTTCATCCCGGTCAACCCGGCAGACCTGAAGGAAGGGCAGCGCCCGGTTTCTCCATTCGAGACCCTGGGCGCCATGCGATCCGTGATTTCGGACATGACAGGGTTTTGTGAGCGCAATCCCTCTACATGCGAGACAGGCAGCGAAATCGCATCGCAGTTCGGGGCGAAGGCACGCGCAGGCGGTGTCTATCTATCCGCATTGCTCGACAATGCCAGCCAGGCAATGCAAAGCGAGGCGAAGCAAGGTGAAACCTTGCAGCCGGACGACAGCCCCGATACGACCCATACTGGTTCCATCGCCAGGCAATAACGGCTTTGCCGTCGGGCAATTGCATATCAACCTTGATTTGTTGTGCCATCCGCGCTTGTTACAGTCCAAACGGAATGGACAAGAAGCATGGCAGACACACCCGATATCGACGCGATCATCGAAGACTTCGAATTTCTTGATGACTGGGAAGACCGCTACAAATACCTGATCGAGCTTGGCAACGGGCTTGAATCGGTGGATGAGGCGGAAAAAACCGCGCAAACCAAGGTGCAGGGCTGCGTCAGCCAGGTCTGGATCGTGTGTGAAACGCCTGCGGACAAAGACCCGGTACTGCATTTTCGCGGAGATTCGGACGCGCATATCGTGCGCGGACTGATCGCGGTTACGCTCGCAATCTTTTCAGGCAAGCGTGCGAGCACAATATTGGCTACCGACGAGGCGAAGGTCTTCTCACGCCTGCATCTCGAAGAACATATCACGCCGCAGCGGTCCAATGGTTTGCGGTCCATGGTTGCCCGCATCAAGCGTGAAGCAGAGCAGGCTTTGGCTTCCTGAAGACCAATCTGCACTACAGCTAACGCTCGGCATTCACTCCTTTCGGGCGATATCCTGCGTCCCCCCAATGCTGAATCGGTGCAGAATGCCTGGCAGATGTCGCAATCCCGTAATGGCTGGCAAGCATTCGCAAGGCCGTGCGCAACATCAGTTTTGCCGAGCGCGGCGGCCATGCGCGTTCACGCTCAACTTCCTCAAGACCCTTGAGAAAGCAGCAGATATCAAGAACCGTGTTTGCGAGTTCACTGCCCAGGACTGAACAGGCCTTCTCAAGCCGGCGCCTTGCATCAAGCGCGAAATCCGACAATTCGCCGGCGATATGCCTCGCACCGCTGCTTGACCCACCAGGTGCATTCCAGCTCGCGGAAATCCGCGGAGACAGACCGGCGCGCTCGAAATCGGCGCGGATACGCTCGCCGGCTGCAAATTCTTCCGCCGACAGCCATGTCTTGCCATTGCGATCCTTGCGAAGGAACAGGCGTGACAATGGCGATTCCAGATCGTTGACACTGACTTCCTCAAATCCGGTGTCGGTCCTGATGCTACGCTTCGAGACGATGCGATGCTGACTTGCGGGGTCATTTGACGGATCTTCGCGGCGCAGCAGCGTGGCACTCCCGATATCGGTCAGTGAAAGCTTGCCAGGTGATTGGCGAACCAGGCCCTTGCGTATTGCAACGGCAATCATGGTTTCGGGAAAGGTGAAATGCCGCTCTTCATTGTTCAGTTCCCAGCGGGCATCATCACGGCGAAAGGCCGCCAGACTGCCATTGGAACGTTGCAGCAGTTTGAGCAGGCGAGCAAGGTGAATATCGGCGGAAGAACCATCAGGCTTGCCCATCGCGCACCTCCTGGCTGCCCACTGTCCCCGCCATGGACGCCATCAGTTCAATGGTTTTCTCAAGTTCGCCGATCATGTCGTCAAAGGCAGGTGTATCGCGCATGTCTTCAATGGTCCTGCAGGCATGTGCCACAGTGGTACGGTCGCGGCGAAACATGGTAGCAACGTCATTATAGGGTACCGAAAGGGATGTATGGATCAGATACATCGCCATCTGGCGTGAGCGTGCCTCGCTTCCTGTCCCCCGGTCGCTCGCTACAAGCCTTTCCGAAGCACAGCCGGTCGCATGGGCGACAAGGCGCAGGATCATTCTGGCTGCAATGCCACAGGCAGGCATGGGAGTATTGGCAAGTGCCGGATCACTGGCGGGCATAGGGCACTTGCAGGATACGCCAGATGCTTGCCGGGCGGCCAACACCGCCGATGGTGACGCCAGTTTGCAATGGCCTTGCGACAGATAGCCCGGCGATGCTTCACGAAAACCGTTTCTCATTACCCCACTCCCGAGATTAAGGAATATATTCCTATTATCTGCAAGGCAAGAGTGTGGGGACAGGGAAAATCACGAAAATCGTGAAACGGCTGGATTCATCGTTTTGTTTCAACCAGTTGACGTATCAGGGACAAAATTTCAAGCATCCGTCAATTCCCCCTGCCCCGCCGCCAGCCATGGTGAAAACCAATGGAGAGCGGATAATGGATGCAGATTTGCCGGACAACATGAAAGCGCTTGCCGCAAGACTGATGCAGGAGGCCCACAAACATGCGGAGCGCATGGCGGCCGCGCGCCATTCGGATCATGCAATTTGTGCCGTGATTTTCAGCCTGACGGGACTTGAAACCAGTCTGTCCGAGCTTCGAAACAATGAAGATGCGCGCAGCCTGGCGGTGGAACGGCTGCAATCGGCACTAAAGCGCGAACGCGGCAAGGCACGCAGCGGCAGCCGGCGCTATGATTTCAACCGGCATGTCGCCCTTTACCAGGCGTTGAAGACCATCGGCATCGCCAATAGCGGCACTGGCGCCCAGGGTCAGGAAACAGGCGGGAAGATTGACCGCTGAAGCGCATCCCGATGGAAACACACTATCAATGGCCGGGCAAAGGGTGGGAACCCGTGCTTCCCGCCGGAACCTGTAATTCTACTTGCGGCGTGAGCCGACCTTTGCGCCCGGCTTGCGGCCAAGGCCCATTTCGCGCGCCAGACGTGAGCGTGCCAGGGCATAATTGGGTGCGACCATCGGATAGTCGGCGGCAAGGCCCCATTTTTCGCGATATTCTTCTGGCGACAAATCGTAGTGGGTACGAAGGTGACGCTTCAGCGACTTGAACTTTTTTCCGTCTTCAAGACAGATGATATAGTCGTCAAACACTGATTTCTTCGGCGAAACCGCTGGTTTGGCGCGTTCGACCGGAGCGGCGACAGCAGGTCCGCCAAGACGGGCCAGTGCTGCATGTACTTCACCAATCAGGTTTGGCAAATCCGTTGTGGAGACCGGATTGTTACTGACATAGGCAGATACGACATCAGCCGCAAGTTCCACCAATGTCATCTCGTCTGCATTGTTCTGGGATTCGTTGATATCCATTTTTTTCTCTTTTCCGCAACGCTGGCGCTGCTTTTCTTGTTATTGTTTGCAAGCCGACCGCCCAGACTAAAACCCCTAAAATCGGCATGCAGAAGTTTAATATCTGCTTCGCCATTATTCAGTCAAGTTACAAACATGACAGGATTTTGATATTTATTGGGAAAAACCGACGTTTCGTGTGTTAAAACTTGAATGAAATGATTGTTGTTTCAGTTGCAATTCAACAAAATTAGCGTTTCGAGTGAATGACGCATAACAATCAACCGCACAACCCGGCTATGCTTTGAGCGCTTGATTTACCGATCAGACATTTCATCCAGAACGGACTTTTCCCATAATTTGTAACCGACAGAATAAGCAGCCTTGGCCAGAAGATGCGCTGCGATGGGTGCCGTCAGGAGGAAGAATACCACCCCTGCCACTGCCCGCGTTACCGTCGCCAGATCGTCTGCCACCAGAGCCAGCGCGATCATCATCAGGCCGGAACCCATGGTGCCTGCCTTGGAGGCGGCATGCATCCTGGAATAGACATCAGGAAGCCTGACGAGGCCAAGAGCCGCCGTCAGCGCGAAAAAGGAACCGACAATGATCAGAATGCCCGCAAGAAAAGTCGCAACGATGGTCATGGCCTGCCCCCTTCTTCACTGGAATTTGCGCCATCGGCATCAGGTGCATCCGTTTCTGACTGGCCGCGCTCGAGAATGAAGCGGGCAAAGGCCACCGTCGCCAGGAAGCCGACCAGCCCCAATGCGATGGCAATATCAAGATACAGCGAATATCCGGTCTTGACGCCAATAACGGCAATATAGCCGATTGCTGCTGCAACGAGCGTGTCGAGTGCCAGAACCCGATCCGGCAAGGTTGGCCCGAGGACGACGCGAACCACCGTCAGGACGAACGCCGCCGTGAGCATGGCCAGCGAAAGATAGACGGCGAAATCAAGGAAAGCCTGGGCAGTGTTCACCGGAATGCCTCCATGATCTTGCGCTCAAATCCGCTGGCAATGTCACGCTTGGTACTTTCGGGATCAGAACAATCCAGCGCATGGACAAACAGATAGCGCCGGTCATGCGACACATCCACGGAGAGAGTGCCAGGCGTCAGCGTTATCAGATTGGCAAGCAGGGTGATTTCAAAATCGCGATCCACTTTCAGCGGATAGGCGAAGATGCCCGGCTTGACATCGAGCCTTGGCTTGATGACCAGCAGGGACACCTTGACCGCCGACATCAGCAGTTCATAAAGGAACAAAAGCGCCAATGAAGTCACTTTCTGGATACGACGGAAATAGCCGGTTGTGCCCACCTGCTCACGGATGAGCCAGAGCGCAAACATCGCGAGCGCAAACCCGAAAGCGAGGTTGATCTCGGAAAATGACCCTGTTACCGCGGCCCAGGCAAGGGACAGCAGAACATTGATGAAGAAAAGCATCATTGGACATCTCCAAATACCGAACCGATATAACCATCCGGATTGGCAAGGCCGCGCGCAGCATCCAATACCGCACTGGCCAACGTTTCAGGGAACAAGCCAAGCCACAACGAGGCTACCACCAGAAGCGCGAATGAGGCATGGATCGGCAATGCCGCATTTTCGGCAATTGGTGTCAATTTCCAGCTTTCGGCCCCATCCCGCGCGCCTTCGGGACCGCCCCGCCAGAAAGCGAATGCCCAGACCCTGACAATGGCGATCGATGTCAGGAGACCGGTGAGCAATATTGCTGCCGCCAGCCATTCCGCCCCGCCTGCAATGGCTCCGCGAACAATCATCAGCTTCGGCCAGAAACCGGAAAATGGCGGCAGGCCGGATACGGCGAGAGCCAGAACAACGAAACCGGCTGCAAAGAGCGGCGATGCCGAATAATGGCCACCCAGCTTGCGCATGTCATGCTCACCGGAAGTCCGCACGATGATGCCTGCTGCGAGATAAAGGCCCGCCATGACCACCATCGAATGAACGGCATAAAACAATGTGCCCGAGAGCCCCAGTTCGCCGGACAGCGCAATGCCTGCCAGCATGGATCCGATACCCGAAACCACCAGAAAGCCCATCAACCTGCGAATGTCGGACTGGGCCAGCGCGCCCAATACGCCGAAGATCATGGTGGCAGCAGCAATGACTGCAATGATGAAAGCAAGTTCAGCGCGTTCGGCTGCAAAAATCATCACCATCACGCGCAGCAATGCGTAAATGCCAACTTTGGTCAGCAGCCCTGCAAACAGCGCCGACACGACCAGACGCGGCGTATGGTAGGAGGAAGGCAGCCAGAAATTGAGCGGAAAGGCCGCTGCCTTCATCGCAAATGCGAAAAGGTACAGCGCTGCGATCGTCATCACCGGTCCGCTGTCGGGCATTGTCGATATCTTGCGGGTAATGTCGGCCATGTTGAGGGTGCCGAATGTCCCATACAGATAGCCGGTTGCAATCAGGAACAGGGTCGTGGCGATCAGGTTCAGGAAGGCATATTTGAGCGCGCCATCCAGCTGAGCTCGTTCCGAGCCCAGAATGATCAGCCCGAAGGAGGAGATCAGCAGCACTTCGAACCAGACATAGAGATTGAAGACGTCACCGGTAAGGAATGCGCCATTGACGCCAGCCACCATCAGCATCAGGAACGAATAGAAACCATAGCGCAGCCTGGTCTGGTCGATGTCATTGGCCGCATAGATGCCGCAGGCAAAGGCAACGAATGAGCCGGTCAGCGCCAGAATGGCGCCGGTGAGGTCGACCGAAAAGGAAATGCCGAAAGGAGGCAGCCAGCGCCCCATGGTCATGGTTTGCGGGCCTTCATTCCAAACCAGATCAAGCAGGCCCGCACAGCAGACCAGCAGGATGCCAAGCACCGTATTGGCCAGGACTGCCTGCCATCCGGTATTCTTGCGCAGCATCAGCAGCAGGGCGCCCGCCAGAATGGGCAGGACCACAGGTGCAATGATCAGCCAGTCATGGGCTGCCACAGGCACCTCGATCATCGCGCCGGAAATATCAACCGGAGTGTGGGGGGCTGCTGCCATCAATCATATCCCAGGGGTGAACTTGAATGCGAAATGGTGAATTGGCATCGGGTCAGTATCCCGTCGGCGGCAAGGGCTCGCCTTGCGGCTCTGCCAGGCGCATGTCTCCGGTATCGTCGGTGCCAAGGTCCTGATAGGCGCGATACCCCAGGACCAGCAGGAAAGCAAAGAACGAAAAGGAGATGACGATTGCCGTCAGGATCAGCGCCTGCGGCAGCGGGTTTGCAGTTGCGGTTTGCGGCACCATGTCATCAATGCCGATGATCGGCGGCACTTCCCTGGTGAGCCGTCCCGCAGTGAAGATCAGAAGGTTTACGCCATTGCCGAGCATTGCCACGCCGAGCAACATCCTGATCACATGGCGCGACAACAACAGATAGATTGATACGGCAAAAAAGGCAGTGACCAGAAGGATGAGTGCGGGTTCCATCAATTGGTTTCCCTTTCTTCAAGCGCCAGCGCTATCGAGGTAATTGCGCCCACCACGACGAAGTAAACCCCGATGTCGAAAACCAGGGGTGTCGACAGAGCCAGTTCGACCTGGCCGATCTTGGGGAATATCCACAATCCGGTGAGGAACGGCACTTCGGCGATGATCGACGGAAAGCCGGCAAGTGCCGCAATGAAAAGGCCGAAACCCGCGAGTGTCATTGGATGGAAATAAAGCGCGCGGCGTACCGGCTGGACACCGCAGGCGATGCCGTAAATTGCAAATGCGGATGCAGCGATCAAACCACCGATGAAGCCGCCACCGGGTTCATTGTGCCCTCGCAAGAGCACGAAGATCGAGAACAGCACCATCAGGCTTGTCAGATAGGGCGCGACGGTTCGAAAGATGATGGTGTTCATCGCACAATCTCCGGGCGTTCCGTCGGCACGGTCATTTCAAGATCCTCGACTTCGTCAGTATGCGGGCGATGACGAATGCGGATCAACGCAAGGATCGCCAGTCCCGTAACCATCACAACCGCAATCTCGCCCAGTGTATCGAGACCGCGGAAATCAACAATGATGACGTTGACGATGTTGCGGCCATGCGCAATC
>JAGRLM010000125.1 GCA_020441795.1 Nitratireductor sp. | reverse complement strand
GATGCTGGCGGCCAAAGATCAGCAGCTTGTAATTCTCTGGCAGATATTCGATGGCCTTCAGTGCGTCATGATGGCCCTTGTAAGCACTGATATAGCCGAAGATGCCGATCAGCTTGTCTTCCGGCTTGAAACCCAACTCATGGCGGATTTTTTCCAGGCCCGAATGATCGGGTTCGAATCCATCCGGCACTATCTTGAGCGGATGCACATCGACCTTGTCATAGTCGAAGAATACACCAATCTGGTATTTCGCACGTCTGGTATGCGCAATCAGTCGATGCCCCTGTTTGATGGCATCAGTGATCATGGAGCGGTTGATGCGGACATGCACATTGCCGCGCAATTCGTCCATGATCAGGCGCAGGCCGGTCATGATACGAAGGCGCAGAATTTCGCGGATCCCCGCGCGAATGGATGACGCCGTGGGAGCGCTCAGGCGCGGCGAATGCAAGGTAACGGACATGACAGGATTGGACGCCATCAAGCGGCGAACCCGGTTCACGATGTCCTTTGGAAGCGTGCCATAGAGGCCAGCTTCCAGTTGCAGGTTCACAGCATCAAATTGCGCCAATTGCCTGCACAGTTTCTCGATGTGAATATCAGCCTTGCGGCGGACATAATTGTTTACCGATTGCAGGAGCCGCAGGTCGAGTTCGACCACTTCGACGTCAAAATCGGAATATTGCTCGATCGTGTCGTGCAGGACTCGCGTAAAGGCTGCATTGCCGCAGCTCTCCGAATAGCTCGAAACGATAGCCAGCCGCTTTTTCCCCGTCTGGTTCATCGACGAATATCCCCCTGATTGTCGGCATACCACTGACATGTGAGCGCGACGCCATCTGCAAGGCTGGTAAATCCTGAAAAGCCCGAAGCCACAAGGCGAGTGTTGTCAATTACCCGCTTGGGAATGCCAACCGCGCCATTGGCATCAAATATCACGGGTACATGGTCAAAATTTGCCGCAATCGTCAATGCGACATTCCGTATGGTCACCTCCTCGGCAGAGGAAATATTGACCAGGCGCTCCCCTACCGGATTTTCGAAGCAGTGGATGATGGCGCGCGCTGCGTCAGCCACATACAGGAAATCACGGGTAGCCGAGCCATCGCCCCAGACCTGCAATTCGCCTCCTTCGCTGGCCGCCTTGTGTGCCTTGGCAATCAGCGAAGGCATGACATGGCCATTCACCGTATCAAAACGGTCGCCCGGGCCATAAAGATTTGTCAGGATGCCATAGGTGAAATCAAGCCCGGTTTCCTCAGCAAGAATTTCCAGATAGGCCCAAGCTTGGCGCTTGGCCATCGCGTAGCCGAATTCGCCTCGATGCGGCAACCCGTTGAAGAACTCGTTCTCCTGCAACGGCATGGATGCATAGGGAAACGGATAGGATGCCACTGTGCCAGCAAAGAACAGCCGCCGGGCGGGAAACCGCTGCAAGGCTGTAAAGAGATTGTCGTTGATGGCGCCGTTTTCCGACAGCGATCGCATCTGGTTCCGGCTATTGCCTCCCAGACCGAAGACAAGCGACGCCAGATGTATGACAGTCTGCGGCCTGTGCGTTTCCATATAGGAATGCACTGCAGCGCGGTCGCCCAGATCCAGCTCTGCTCGCGACGGGGCGTGGACAGCGTCGCAACCTGCACTCGCAAGCGCGGCCCGCACTGCCCGGCCAAGCAGGCCGCTGCCACCAGTAATCAGTATGGGCCCGGTGATTGCAGACATGATCAGTTGTCGTTGCTCGAACGCAATTCACGCTCAGCCGACTTGAGGTCTTCGCGCATCATCTCACTCACCAGTTGCGGGAAGGTGACGGTCGGCGTCCACCCCAATTCCTCGCGTGCGCGTTGCGGATTTCCGAGCAGGGTTTCGACTTCCGCAGGGCGATAATAGCGCGGGTCGACCGCCACTATGCATTTGCCGGTTGCAACGTCATAGCCTTTTTCATCGGCATCAACGCCTTCCCAGCGAATGGTGATGCTGATCTCACCAGCGGCTGCATTGACGAAATCACGTACCGAATGCTGCTCGCCAGTGGCAATGACATAATCCTTGGGCTTTTCCTGCTGCAACATGCGCCACTGCATTTCGACATAGTCGCGGGCATGACCCCAGTCACGCAATGCGTTCAGATTGCCAAGGTAAAGGCAGTCCTGCATGCCCAGCTTGATGCGCGCCAGTGCCATCGTGATCTTGCGGGTGACGAAGGTTTCACCGCGAACCGGTGACTCGTGATTGAACAGGATCCCGCAGCAGGCAAACATGTTGTAGGCTTCGCGATAGTTCACTGTGATCCAGTGCGCATACAATTTCGCGACCGCATAAGGTGAGCGCGGATAGAATGGCGTGGATTCGGTTTGTGGAATTTCCTGGACAAGGCCGTATAACTCGGAAGTCGATGCCTGGTAGAAACGGGTCTTGTCTGCAAGGTTCAGAATTCGAATTGCTTCCAGCAATCGCAGCGTGCCCAGAGCGTCGGAATTTGCGGTATATTCCGGCTCCTCGAATGATACCGACACATGGCTTTGTGCTGCGAGATTGTATAGTTCGTCAGGCTGTACCTCCTGCAAAATCCGGATGAGGCTTGATGAGTCCGTCATATCGCCATGATGCAATGTCAGATCAGTGCCGGATACATGCGGATCATGGTAGAGATGATCGATACGCTGCGTGTTGAACAAGGACGTGCGGCGCTTGATACCATGAACGGAATAGCCCTTGGAGAGAAGAAGTTCCGCCAGATAAGAACCATCCTGTCCGGTAATGCCGGTGATCAAGGCAACTTTCTTGGTCATCATATCCACTGCTTTGCTGATGTTGTTGTCCGGTTTCCGACCCAAGTCCGGAAAATCAATATGCGCTGGAATCGAGCGCAGTTTCTCTATATTAGGCGAACGGGGCTAGACGCCTTGAATCCGAAGCCATTAATGAAAACGGACGATGGATCACCCAGCGCAGCGATTTGTCCGCATTCTGGAACGCGGCCTTCAAAAGACAGATGCATTTGACGATGTCAATCGGAATCGGGTCTATAACGAAGCCCGCGCAGCATTGGCGCGTCTGCCTGTGCCACCTTCCCGGCAAATATCCAATCATGAAGCGTTGGAGATCGCCATCGAGGCGGTCGAGGATGCTTATCGTTCCGCCATTAATGAAATAAATCAGACAGTTGCTGATAGCGGGCCGCAAGGCAATGATTCGCCGGACCCCTATCCGCAGAGCGCAAAACCGACAAATGGCGAACCCGCACGAGAACCCCTGGCACCAGAAAAAGCGACCACAAAACCCGGAAACTGGCATTTGCGATCCTGGATGCACATGGCGGGCCTGGCCGCCGCGGGGATGGTAATTCTCGCCGGTATCTTCTGGGGAATGGCAACGCTTCTACAGCCTGCGGTGCCAGTTCTCTTTTCGCAGAATCCCGGTGACACGGTAATCAGCGTTTTCGGAAATGGACTCAATCCGCAGTTTCAGGCTTTCAACAATGTCAGGATCGAACAGGCCGAACCTGGAAACAGCGGGCCGATGACGATCAGCTTCGACACCTCGGGAACGGGTGACTTACCGCTCAGCTTTGCATTCATGCCACTCGATCCTGCCTATGTGAAACTGCTGGCCGGCAAGGAAATCGAGCTTGGCATCGTGGCGCGCGACATTTCAAACCTGGGCAGCGAGCATGACAAGCCGGGAAGCCTGACCTTGCGCTACCATTCCTCTGTCACGCAATTGCAGGAAACGCCGCAGCAGCTCGAACGCGGTTACAAGGATTTCTATTTCAGGCAGAAGATCGCCGAGCGGAGCGAAACCTCCAACGCCGACATGCTGATCATCATCCCCTCGCGGGAATGGGCGGGATTGAAAGTGGAAGTGTCAGCCATTTCCATCCGGCTGCTGCCATAGGCTTCGGCCGGGGTCAGTTGATGACAAAGTCACCGCTGTTGGCCAGCAATTGCGCCTCCGTGACGCCATAGAACGTGACCGAATCCGACCCGAAAGTCAAAAACGCAAAGCCGTCGACATTCGTGCCAAGCGTGAACTGGCCGAGGGCGGTCAGGCCCGTGACTTCGGTGAAATCCAGCACATCCATGCCGGGCGTGAAGTCATAGATCGTGTCATTTCCCCAACCGTCGGCAAAGTGGAAGGTATCGGCTGCCAGGTCCACGGTCGCGGCGTAATCCTCACCCCAGAGGAGATCATCCCCTGCATCGCCATAAATGTGGTCGGAACCGGCCTCGCCGAAGATCACGTCCGCTTCGCTGCCACCATAAATGGTGTCGCCCTGAGCGCCGCCATAGAGCCAGTCCGAGCCTGACCCGCCATCAATATTGTCAGCGCCCTCGTCGCCGAAAATCGTGTCATTGTCTTCATTGCCCTCGATGGTATCCGCCTGCGTGCCACCATAGATGAGGTCGTCACCGATACCGCCATAGAGGAAATCAGCGCCTTCATCGCCATGAATCTGGTCATTGTCCTCTTCGCCGAAAATCGTGTCGACCTCGGTTCCGCCGAAGAGGAAATCCCCGCCAGTACCACCGTAAATCGTATCGATGCCCTGCTGACCGAAAATGACGTCACCCTCGCCTTCGCCGCGCAACGTATCGTCTCCGTCTTCTCCAAAGATGGTGTCGGTGCCATCTCCACCCCAGGCGAAGTCGCCTTCGCTGCCCGCGATCAGGACATCATCGCCCGATTCGCCATGGAGATAGTCCATTCCGGCCTCGCCATAGAGCCAGTCAGCACCGTTTTCGCCATGCAGGGTGTCGGAATCATCCCCACCCCACATGAAGTCGCCATCCTCGCCGCCCCACAACTGGTCAATGCCGGCCTCGCCAAAGATCAGGTCGCTGCCATAGCCGCCATACAGAAAGTCCCCTTCGGTGCCGCCGTAAATCCAGTCCGCACCGCCATTGCCATAAATGGTGTCGATGCCGCCCTGACCGAAAATATAGTCAACAGCACCGGCATCGGCTGCGAGAAATGTTCCGCCACTACGGTAATCACCGTAGATCGTGTCATTGTCAGCACCGCCATAGATCGTATCCGAGCCGAAGGTAACACTGCCCAATGCAGCAAGATTGAGGAAATCGCGCACGTCGCCATAGATGGTGTCGTTGCCAGTGCCGCCGATCAGAAGGTCATTGCCGCCGACAAAGGAGGAAGCCGAATTGACCGTGCTCAAGACATCACTGGTCTCACCGAAGATGGTGTCATTGCCACCGCCGCCATTGATCGTGTCACTGCCGCCATGCAATGTGCCGAGCGCAAAGAACTGCGCGTCCCCCAGCATGAAATTCGAGGTATCGGCACCCTGCTCGACAATGACATCGTCACCGCCATAGGCAAGGCCGTAGGTATTGTTCAATACATAACCGACGGTACCGAAATCTCCGACCGCGACGGCTGCCCCTGTTCCCAGCAGCACGAAAGTGTCGTTGCCACCCTGCGCAAAGCCGAACACGTCATCGACATCACCGATGGCGTTGACCTGCGAGCCGGTGGTCGAAATCTGGAACGTGTCGTCGCCACCGGTCAACTGATCACCGGACTGGATAGCAGAGCCGTCGCCGACCATGGTGCTGACGTCACCCAGCGCACCTTCGATGATGAAGACATCGCCAGCGCCGGAATAGCTGTTGGTGGCTGACCCGACCAGAACCGACAGATCGCCATACCAGTGGAAGGAACCGCCATTGAAATTGCCGTAGAAGAAGTCGCCGCCAACGGTGCCGGCCGAATTGCGGTCGCCGGCATAGTCGGAATGGACGGTCGGCGCAGCAATGAAAATATCCTGACCGGAAAACAGGTTGAGCCAGATGGTAGCATGGACCGACAGGAAATTTGCTGCCGTCATGCCAACCAGAGAGGAAATGACAATGTCATCCGATGCGTTGTCGGAAAGGTTGACTGTGACCATGGTGACAGGGCCGGTGACTACCCCGCTCGGATAGGTGAAGCTGCCGCTCAGCGTGACCCGGTTTCCCTGCGAGGTGACCCAGGAATAGCTTGTTGCGTCGCCAGAGCCGTTGTGCAGATCGTCAGACAACTGGTCTGCGGGAAAGAGATAGGAAAATTCGAAATCCTCAGTGGCAGTGCTGGCGTCAAGAATTGGCATGGCTTTCTCCAGAAAACAAAAGGGTGCCCATACTGCGCGATAACCGCGCCGATGAAAGCACCCTG
>JAGRLM010000124.1 GCA_020441795.1 Nitratireductor sp. | reverse complement strand
AAAAGCACCCCGAAAGCCCGGATTTTGCCACCGATATCGAGATGCTGAAGCGCAAGATCGACAATGGCGCGACGCGGGCTATCACCCAGTTCTTCTTCGAAAACGACGCATACGAAGCCTATGTCGAGCGGGTGCGCCGTGCCGGCATCTATATCCCCATCATTCCGGGCATCCTGCCTGTTCACGACTTCAACAAGGTCGCGGGCTTTGCCGGGCGCTGTGGTGCCTCCGTGCCGGCCTGGCTGGCGGAGCGGTTCGAAGGCCTCGAAAATGATACACAAACCCGCGCCCTTGTCGCTTCGGCGATTGCAGCCGAGCAGGTGAGCGACCTGATTTCGCGTGGCGTCGGCGATTTCCACTTCTACACGATGAACCGCGCCGATCTGTCCTTCGCCATTTGCCACATGCTTGGGGTGCGGCCCGACAAGTCCCAAAAGAAGGCCCAAAAGTCGCAACAGGCCGCCTGAGCCCGAAATTGCCCAATGAAAAGGCCCGCCC
This sequence comes from Nitratireductor sp., assembly GCA_020441795.1. Classification (GTDB taxonomy): domain Bacteria; phylum Pseudomonadota; class Alphaproteobacteria; order Rhizobiales; family Rhizobiaceae; genus BOKV01. Next base: position 4,253 of record JAGRLM010000124.1, on the reverse strand, counting down.
CGGTGAGGGAGCGGGCCCAATATTGCTGTTTCATCGCCAATTGGCGGAAAACTCAGAACACGCCCAGCACAAACGCTCCGACGAACATGAATGCCGCGCAGACAAGCAGGACATTCACTCGATGTGACATTACCATTTTTGCCTCCTGTTCCATTGCTGCGGCCCGATGCCGCCATGCACCAGAATCTAATCGAGTTGCGGGCCACGTCAACGGCAATTGTGTTGTGCAGAGCAACATGGTGCGGCAGGCTGCCGCAGTATCCACAGCTTGTTGCTGCGGAAATCCTTGCCTGACAAGGGTTTGCAGCCTGTGTGCGGCGCAAGGGAAATAGTTTTTCGCCGGGCTGTTCCGGGGCGTGTTGTCATCTGCTTGTTACCGAATCGTTTCGAGTTTTGGTCACATTTGAAGCGGTGGAGCGCTGCGCTGGAATGGTTGTGGATAGGCGCAATTGTTCGTTCACGCGACGGAATCCGCCCGTGTTTTGGTTTTCTTGTTTGGTTCAAATCGCACGTTGAGGCCGCAGGCCGAAGCGCAAGATTTGAACTGTAACAAAGCAAACCGCGATGCGGTGTCGCCTACTATCCTTGGGGCTGTGCGCTTGCCCGCACCGCACCGCGCGAAGATTTTTGCAGTCAGCCGGCGCCTGGGGCGCACTGTCCAGCTGACGCTCAAGGTTGCCCACAAGGCATTCGCGCGCCCATGGCCACAACCGCTTCGCTGCTGAAGTCCTCCGAACCCGACGGCGATATCAGACCGGCGTTTGCTGCGGACAACAGTGCGAGGATGATAGGGGGATGTTTGTGAGGCGGGGACAGATTTTTTGAAAGAAAAGTATTTGGGCTTGCGGCTGGCACTGCAATCGAGGTGGTGGCCTCTCCCCCCTTGAGGGGGAGAAAGCGATTTCAGTGTCTTGGCGCAGCCAAGTGCTAGAAATCGCAAGAGGGGGGATAGTGCTCTCCCTCTGCCTATATTGTTATTGGCTTTCAGGACTTCGACCCCCCACCCGCTCTGCTCCGGCTTCGCCGGATCAATCGCGTGCCTCCCCTCCAGGGGGAGGCGGGGGCGCCGAATGGCCCAACGGAAAAGCGGACATTGACACAAATTGATTGCGACGGCACTCTCGGCCCAGAGCAGTTATTCGACTGCTTCTTTTTGAATGTCAGCTATGCGCGCCCATTTTGGTCGTAAAGGCAATGTGCCAATGATCCTAGAAGCTGTCCTCGTTCAGTTGTCGGATGCTTACTGCAGTCGTCCTCTCGGTGGAGGTTCTAAAGGCAGTTAGAGCAGCCTGTTTTCGCTTCGCTTTTTCGCGCGATAGGCTCGCACTCTCCCGTGCAGCTGTTCAATCCAGCCGGGGCGATGCTCGATGCGGTCGTAGCTGTCACGATCGCCCGCCAATAATTCGATTCGGCTTTTCTGGCTGAGCGTTTCCCAACCGTCGTACATTATATATATTGCGTTGCCGTATCGGGCGTTTTCAAAGGCGACGAAGTCATCGCCAAACTTTGCACCAAAATAACGTAAGAAACCGTCCGTGCCCGTGATGTAGGCTTCCGGTTGCAGTCGTTGCATTACCGTGACCCGCTCCTTCATCACTGCCTGTTGTTGTGGCGATACTGGTCGCTTGTCTCTCAACATCGCGGCGACTACTTGGTCGACGGAGCCTGTCGGCAACAATTGCCAGTCGACCTTGACGCTCATTGCATAGTCGGCAAGGGATGTCGCACTTTCAAACACGTCGGCGGCACCAACGTTCTCTTGCAGTAGATTTAGATTGTAGAGCAACTCCTGCTCGAAGTTTGGCGTCCGCCGACTGAGTACCTGATCGATCGCAAAACGCAGAAGGAACCCTTCACCTCGCCGTTCGACCAGAACAATCGAGAGGTTGACCTGTTTTGGAGGATAAACCTCGCGAATATAGACTTCGCGGTCGTGCGACACATAGTGATAGCTTCCTGATTTCCACGACGGTGCCCAGAAACCATACGATTTTGTGACCTTCGGAAGGTCTTTCCGAACTTTTTCCATACCGTACAGATTTGCGTTGGAATAGCGCCCTGCAGTAGGGGCGGGCGGCTGCGGATCGGGAAAGCCAATGTCGTCGTCGCTTAGCGAAATGCCCAGCGAAGCGTAGCGGTCGACATCTGCGGGAAGCAGCAGTTTTACGGTCGCAGCAACTACGTCATCCTGGTCGAAAGTTGTCAATCGCTGGAGGATATGTTTGGGAACTTTCAGCAGGTTCTTTGGCATGAAAATCAAATCCGAGTATTCAGAAATCTCTGAAAAGCTAATAGCATATCTAAAATCAAAACTGCCAATTCTCTTTGATATGCCGTTACTAGCGCGTTATCCAGAGGCTGGTCATTTAGCTTCCACTCGACCGCAGGAGCGTCGTCTTTGCCAATTCCCACAAACACTCGTCGTCCTGGCGCAGCCCTATGTGTTAGGACATTCCTCATAGCGCGCCAGCGTTGATAAGAAGGATCAGCAAATAATTTCGTAAAGGCATCAAGAATAGGATCGTTAACAAACGCTCCACTAAATGCGTCTGCAGTGCGCACGGGCGAGACCCGTTGTTGTTCCTGAGGAGTGGTCAGTGGGAAAGCTTGAGGATCGATGAATGAACCTACCGCAAATAGGCCATAGAACATCGCTTCAAACGCGGCGAAGCCGTTGCTGAAGAAATTGAAGAGTGCTTCCTCTTGTTGATACCTCTGGTGTGGACCGGGATGAGGACCAAATTGATTAAGCGATTTCTGGAATATGGCCCCAGCGTCGATTGCCCCATGAAATCGATACGCAAGCGCGTTCCAAGCGCCAGTGTATTGATCATACGAATCTACTTGCGACCAATAGGATCTCACCTTGGCATGCACCGCCTCGTATGGTGCAACTGGGAAATCTTGGTGGGCTGTGAGACCGTTGTTTGATAGCGTTTGCATTTGACAAGCAATAGCCTCTTTGGACGGAAACGGGAATTCTTCTATCGGGCGAAAGAATGCTTACCAGATGCGTCAACGATAAGGGTAGCGGATATAGATAAAATTCGTGTTAGTAACCCACTATGGCAGTTACCCACCTTCTTTCACCGGAACCAGCCAGTCCGCTCCCGGCGCCACTTCAGTCATTCGATAGAAGTGCTGCTGATGACCGCTTCCCGCCCATATGGGGCATTCGATCCAATCGAAGCAAATGGCGGCTTGGAACGCCAAACTGCCGTTTGTTTCCGAACGGTCGAACCTCCGCAAAGTGCCAAAAGCGCGCCTGCCAATGCAGACTTCCGCTTACCCTGGCTGGTCACAAGCGGCCTTGCAGGTCAGCCCTCACTCATCGCCCATCTTGAGCGGATGGATAGAGGCTTCCTGCGGGTTTCAATCTTGCCGAAAATCGCGGTTATGATCCAGGCAGTGTGGCGCAATCCCCCCAACTACCTCCCGGGCCGTCCCGTTTTCCCCGGCCTGCGCTTCCTGCGGCGTTCATCGCCAGCGTCTTCATATGAGCCTGCGCCGATGTTCTTGCGTGTGGGGGTAATCTTCTCGCGCATTTCCTCGCCATAGCTCTGGCGCGGCGGGGCCCAGCCATCGGGCGTGGCGGGTTGCTCGGTGCGGCCCACGGTCATTTCGTCCAGCGTCGGCTTGCGGAAGACGGAACCATTGTCTCTCGCTCCGGCAGGTTTGCCACGCGCCTTGTCGCGGCGCGAGGTCTGCGTGTTTTCCACGCCGGCATCGCGGCTCAACGGATCGTCGGCGACGGCCAGTTCCACTTCCCTGAGGCGCTTGATCTCGTCGCGCAGGCGGGCCGCGACCTCGAAGTCGAGATCGGCGGCGGCGTCGCGCATCTGCTTTTCAAGGTCTTCCAGATGGGCCTTGAGGTTGTGGCCGACCAGTTCGCCTTCATCAGCAAGGCCGGTATCGACGCGGTAATGGTCCGCCTCGTAGACCGAGGAAAGGATGTCGCCGATATTCGACTTGATCGATTGCGGCGTGATGCCGTTTTCGGCGTTCCAGGCGGCCTGCTTCTCGCGACGGCGGGTGGTCTCGGCCATGGCGCGCTCCATCGAGCCTGTCACCTTGTCGGCATAGAGAATGACCTTGCCGTCGACATTTCGGGCCGCGCGGCCAATGGTCTGCACCAGCGAGGTTTCGGAGCGCAGGAAGCCCTCCTTGTCGGCACCCAGGATGGACACCAGCGACACCTCCGGCAGGTCGAGGCCCTCCCGCAGCAGGTTGATCCCGATCAGGACGTCGTACTC
>JAGRLM010000123.1 GCA_020441795.1 Nitratireductor sp. | reverse complement strand
TTCGAGATGACGCGCGACTACAACATCATCCTGCCGCTGGTTGTTGCAGTTGCCATCGCGCTTGCCGTGCGGCGCGCTCTGGTTGCCAATGACATCTACACGATCAAACTGCGCAAGCGCGGAAGGGCAATTCCGACCGACCGCTCGACCAACATGTTCCTGGTTCAGCCAGCACGCGAGGCAATGTCGCGCAATTTCGTGCAATTGCCTGAAGAGATGACCGTCTCCGAAGCGATCAAGCAGGTGAATTTCGAGACAAACCGGGTAATCGTGACCTCCGGCCCGCGCATCGCAGGCTTTGTTCGCTTTGCCTCAATTCCCTATCAGCCGGACAAGTTTGCCGGGCAGAAGCTTGGCGACATCATGAAAACCGATTTCGTGATTGCCACGCCCACCAACAATCTCAACGCGGTTGTCACCCGCATGAGCAGGCGAGATCGCTCCTTTGCCATCATCGTCGGCAATGAGACGGGTGTTCCGCGCTCTGACGACGTGGAAGGGATTATTGACCGCGAGGAACTGGCCCAGGCCCTCATTGGAAATCACTATTCCTGAGCAAGTGCCGTTTTCGTCCTGATCCGTGAAGTCTTGCCCTTGTTTGCGCTGATTGGTGCAGGCAATAATGGCAGCTGATTTGAGTGGATGGAGGATATGCCGGTGGCATTGGCCGATCTTGAAATACCTGTACGCAACGAGACCGGAATAGCGACGGCGCTGGATGTGCTGCAACAGCGCTTCGGTGAGCAGTTCAAGACATCGCAATCCCTGCGCGAGCAACATGCGCATACGACTACCTATATTCCGGCACAATTGCCGGACGGTGTCGTGTTTGCCAATAGCGAAGGCGATGTGCAGGATGCGGTCTCGATCTGTGCGCAATACAAGGTGCCAGTGATACCGTTTGGAACGGGAACGTCGCTGGAAGGGGGCGTCAATGCGCCAGCCGGCGGCATCAGTCTCGACCTCAATGGCATGAACAGGATCATCAGGGTGGATGCAGAGGACCTCGATGTGGTGGTCGAGCCCGGTGTCACCCGTGAACAGCTCAACGAATATCTTCGCGATACGGGACTGTTCTTTCCCATTGATCCCGGTGCCAATGCGTCGCTTGGCGGCATGGCTGCGACAAGGGCTTCGGGAACCAATGCGGTGCGCTATGGCACGATGCGCGAGAATGTCATCAGCCTGCGTGCTGTCATGCCCGATGGCAGGGTGATCAAGACGGCGCAACGTTCGCGCAAGTCATCGGCCGGCTATGACCTTACCAAGCTCCTCGTCGGGTCCGAAGGGACGCTCGGGGTGATCACGCAACTCACGCTGAAGCTCTATGGCATTCCCGAAGCAATTTCAGCGGCGACCTGTTCGTTTCCCGATGTTGAATCGGCCTGCAATGCCACCATCATGGCGATGCAGAGCGGAATTCCGATGGCGCGCATCGAACTGCTGGACACGGATTCGGTAAAGGCGATCAATGCCTATTCCGATACTGGATTTGCCGTTTCTCCCATGCTCATGCTGGAATTTCACGGGACGACCGCAGGTGTGGCCGAACAGGCGGAACTTTTTGGTACCATTGCCGATGACTGCGGCGGCTCCGGTTTCAAATGGGTGACGAAAGCGGAAGACCGCTCGAAAATGTGGAAGGCGCGCCATGATGCCTATTGGGCGATGAAGGCGGCCGCTCCCGGGATGAGCGCGCTATCGACCGATGTTTGCGTGCCGATCTCAAGGCTAGCGCAATGCGTCACTGAAACACAGCAGGACATTGCCGAGAACGGGCTTTTCGGTCCGATACTGGGGCATGTTGGCGACGGCAATTTTCATGT
>JAGRLM010000122.1:8203-10664 GCA_020441795.1 Nitratireductor sp. | reverse complement strand
CCAAGCAGGTCGCCCGCGCGAGCGCTGGCAGGGATGGCAGCCAGTGCTGCAATGGGTGCGGCTGCCATTGCCTTCAACATCGAGCGGCGTCCCGTTTCGGGTCGGTTTTGTGCCATTTTCACGCATCCTTCACATCGCTGGGCATCGTTGCACCGACTCGTGCAGGCTTCATGCCATCAAGCTGCGCTTGCGATGGATTGCCCTTTTTCGTGTGACAGGCAGGCGGTTTCGGTTTGCGTCGCTTTCTCGGTGCAGTATATGGATGCGTTTCCAATTCAATGCCGCATTGATCATCCGACAGGAGAAAGCAACATGCTTCAGGACGGGCAAATCTATCTGGGTACGAGCCGCAAGCCCGACGACAGCATAGCTGATCCGCAATACATGATCCTGAAATATGCCAACCGCCACGGGCTGATAACTGGCGCTACAGGCACCGGCAAGACAGTATCCCTGCAGATTCTGGCGGAAGGGTTTTCCAATGCCGGCGTTCCCGTTTTCTGCGCCGACGTGAAGGGTGACTTGTCCGGCCTTGGTGCCAAGGGCGAGATGAAGGATTTTCTGGCCGCAAGGGCCAAGACAATCGGTTTTGACGATTACGAATTGCAGGAATTCCCTGTCGTTTTCTGGGATCTGTTCGGCGAAAAGGGCCATCCGGTTCGTGCCACTGTCTCCGAAATGGGGCCGCTGCTATTGTCCCGATTGATGGATCTCAACGAGACCCAGGAAGGTGTGTTGAACATTGCGTTCAAGATCGCCGATGACGAGGGCTTGCTTCTGCTCGATCTCAAGGACATCCGCTCGCTCCTGACCAATATTGCCGAGCGCGCCAAGGAAATTGGCGCGACCTATGGCTATGTAACCACCGCGACCATCGGTGCAATCCAGCGCCAGTTGCTGGTCCTTGAGCAGCAGGGCGGCGAAATGTTCTTCGGCGAACCGGCGCTAAAAATTTCTGACATCATGCGCACCACGCGCGATGGCCGCGGTTCCGTCAACATCCTTGCCGCAGACAAGCTGATGTCCTCGCCACGGCTCTACGCGACTTTCCTGCTCTGGCTGCTGTCGGAACTCTTCGAGGAATTGCCGGAGGTGGGCGATCCTGAAAAGCCGCGCCTCGTATTCTTCTTCGATGAGGCGCATTTGCTGTTTGACGAAGCACCGCGCATCGTCATCGAGAAGGTAGAGCAGGTGGTCAAGCTTATCCGATCCAAGGGGGTCGGGGTCTATTTCGTCACCCAGAACCCGCTGGATATTCCCGACTCGGTTCTGGCCCAGCTTGGCAATCGCGTTCAGCATGCGCTGCGCGCATATACTCCGCGCGAGGCGAAGGCGGTTAAGACAGCGGCAGAAACCTTCCGGCCGAATCCGGATTTCAACACCGAGGATGTCATCAAGAACCTCGGCGTCGGTGAGGCGCTTGTCTCCACCCTTCAGGCCAAGGGTATTCCATCCATTGTCGAGCGTACATTGATGCGTCCGCCATCCTCGCGGCTTGGCCCGGTTGACGACCGTGAACGCAAGGCACTCATCGCCATGAGCCCGGTTGCCGGTGTCTATGAGGACACGATCGACCGCGAATCTGCCTTCGAGATCCTGAAAAAGCGCGCGGATGCGGCGGCCAAGGCCGAAGCGGAGCAGCAGGAATTGGAAGCGCGCCAGAAAGAGCAGGAAGCCCTGCAAAGGTCGCGTGCCCGCTATGACGACGCGCCCCGCTCCAGCCGATCCACTTCGAGGAGGCGGACATCAAGCCGTCAGTCGGTAACGGAGGCTGCCATAAAGTCTGTCACCCGCAGTGTTGCATCATCGCTGGGCCGCGCATTGGTTCGCGGCATCCTGGGATCGATCAAGAAGGGGTTCTGACCGGCGCGCTTCAAAGCAGTTCGCGCAGGTTCTTGAACACTGCCACGGGCGGAAGGTCACGATATTCGTCGGGTTGACCGGATCGATTGACCCAGTTGCAGGTGAAGCCGAAAGCAGTGGCGCCTGCAATGTCCCAGCGGTTCGATGACTGGAAAATGATCTCCTGTGGTTCTGCGCCATAGGCATCGGTGACCATTCGATAGGTCGCGGGGTCGGTCTTGAACACGCCAACCGCATCAATCGAGAACACGTCGTCGAGCCATTCACCCAGTCCGGCGGACACGACCGCACTTTCCAGCATTGCGGGTGATCCGTTCGACAGGATGGCGAGTTTCGAACCGCGTGCCTTCAGGGTGCGCAGCACCTCAGGCACTTCGCCAAAGCAGTCCAGCGTCTCATAGGCTCTCATCAGATTGGCTTTCGCGGCCTTGTTGGCGCCCGGCACCACCGCCAGCGCAAAATCAAGCGCCTCTTCCGTCAAGCTCCAGAAGTCGCGATAGCGGCCCATGCCACTGCGCGTCCAGGAATACTCCAATTGCTTGTTTCGCCAGATCTCCGAGACACGGGCGTGATGAGGACCGGTTTCTTCCGCATGGCG
>JAGRLM010000122.1:0-8133 GCA_020441795.1 Nitratireductor sp. | reverse complement strand
TTCAAGGCATGTCCCCGTGTGGAATTTATCGACCGCTTGGGGAACAAACTGGACGCTTCGCCATTGTCTAGTCAAGCTGTTCGACTTAGGTAAGGGAAGAAACAATCCCGCGCTCTGGCGAGAGTTCCATTCGCTCGCCTTCGCCCAATTGCCAAACAGGAGAAAATCATGTCCTTTGAATTGCCGGAACTGCCATATGCCTATGAAGCACTTCAGCCCTTCATGTCGCGCGAGACCTTGGAATTCCATCACGACAAGCACCATCAGGCCTATGTCACGAATGGCAACAACCTGCTGAAGGACTCAGGCTTTGAAGGCCAGTCACTCGAAGACGTGGTCAAGGGCAGCTTCGGCAAGAATCCGGGCCTGTTCAACAATGCGGGCCAGCATTACAACCACATCCATTTCTGGAAGTGGATGAAAAAAGCCGGTGGCGGCAACAAGCTTCCCGGCAAGTTGCAGGCCGCAATCGACAGTGATCTCGGCGGCTATGACAAGTTCCGCACCGACTTCATGGCAGCAGGTGCCACGCAGTTCGGCTCCGGCTGGTGCTGGCTTGCGGTCAAGGGCGGCAAGCTCATGATCACCAAGACGCCAAATGGCGAAAACCCGCTGGTGCATGGTGCAACGCCAATCCTGGGCTGCGATGTTTGGGAGCATTCCTATTATATCGATTATCGCAATGCGCGGCCGAAATATCTCGAGGCCTTCGTCGACAGCCTGGTAAACTGGGAATATGTCGAGGAACTCTTCGAAGCAGCGATGTAAGGCAGGCACAGGCCGGGACAAAGTTCCCGGCCTTTTCCATTCACACTGTCGGATCACGTTATTTTGAGCGTGTAGCACCGGTTGACGCAGTGTTTACCTGCAAGGCATCCCGACAAGTGGGTTACCCTATCGTAATGTCATGATTACAGTGCAATACTGGACTGTGGCGAATTTCAACTAGACGCCTCGCAATGCTGCAGGCGACAACGGAGGATGGAATGCGGAAATTTCTATACGCGATAGCGGCAGTTGGACTTCTGGTCTCGGGCGTTGCACATGCAGATGCCATCTCGGATCGCAAGGCACTCATGAAGGAAAAGGTTGGCGCATCCATGGGCGTTCTTGCCAAGATGGCCAAGGGTGAAATGGACTATGACACCGCTGCGGCAGTTGCGGCATTCCAGACCATGAATGACGTGACCAAGACTTTTGGCGACCTGTTTCCCGCCGGTTCGGAAACCGGTGGTGACACGACCGCAAGCCCCAAGATCTGGGAAGACATGGATGGCTTCAAGGCTAAGCTTGCCAAGTTCGGTGAAGACACCGCAGCCGCAGTTGCAGCAGCGCCCGCCGACAAGGATGCCTTCATGCCGGTATTCGGACAGGTTGCAGGCAATTGCAAGGCCTGCCATGAAATGTACCGCGTCCAGAAGAACTGATCTGGCTGTACACTCACTTCCCCGGAAGGCTGAGGATATGACATGAAACGACTTGCAGCCGCGCTGGTGATCATGGCCATCGCGGCTGCGGTCATATTTTGGGTGCTGACCATGCCGCAGCGCCTTGATGCGACCGTTACCGCCAATGCGGACGCAGGAGATGCCGCGCGCGGCGAACGCATGTTCAATGCCGGCGGCTGCGCTTCCTGCCATGCGGCCAAGGGGGCAAAGGGCGATGATCGGCTGAAACTCGGTGGCGGTCTGGCACTGGAAACACCCTTCGGCACGTTCCACGCTCCCAATATTTCGCCCGACAGGCAAACCGGCATCGGCGCATGGTCAGGTGCTGATTTCATGAATGCCATGCTGAGAGGCGTGAGCCCCGAAGGCGAACATTTCTATCCGGCATTTCCCTACACTTCCTATGCCCGGATGCAGCCGGAAGACATTGCCGATCTCTGGGCCTATATGAAAACCCTGCCGGTGGTAGAGCAGGCCAATCTGGACCATCAATTGCCATTGCCATTCCGGATGCGTCGCGGCCTGGGCTTGTGGAAAATGTTGTTCCTGTCCGACCAGCCCGTCGTGGCAATAGCAAGCGGCGATGACCAACTGGTGCTTGGGCGCTATCTGGTGGAAGGACCGGGTCATTGCGGCGAATGCCATACACCGCGCAACCTGATCGGCGGGCCTGACACTTCACGCTGGTTGTCCGGAGGCCCTGCGCCTGAAGGCAATGGCAAGATACCCAACCTTACTGCAGGGGCGGGCGGCATTGGTTCCTGGTCAGTGAAAGACATCGCCTATTATCTTGAATCAGGTTTCACGCCGGAATTCGATGCCGTTGGTGGAACCATGGTCGAGGTTCAGGAAAACATGGCGCGCCTTCCCGCCTCTGACCGCGATGCAATCGCTGCATATGTGAAGGCCCTGCCTGCATTGGACAGCCAGTAGCAATTGCCGAATTGACAACGAATGGGTGCTTTGCTTGGGTTCGCCAATGCAATTCCTGAAGAACCATTGGCAGATGTTGCTTCTCACCACATTGGTCTACGCGTTGTGGAATACGCAGGTCGTCTTTCCGCTGAAAATCCTGGTCATCTTCCTGCATGAACTGTCCCACGGTCTGGCGGGCATACTGACTGGTGGTTCGATTGAATCGATCACTCTGGCTCCCGACGAAAGTGGCCTCGCCTATATCCGCGGTGGTAGTCGCTTTGTGATATTGACCGCCGGTTACCTCGGTTCGCTGCTGCTTGGCGTGTTGGTATTGCTGGCAGCGTTGAAGACCAGTGCCGACCGGATCGTGGTGGGCGTTTTTGGTGCGACCATGCTGCTGGTGGCGGCATTCTACATTCGTGATCTGTTTCCCCTGGTGTTCTGCATTGTGACCGGCCTTGCAATGCTGGCCAGCGCATGGTGGCTCTCTCACCGCGTTAATGATGTGGTACTTCGCATCATTGGTCTGAGCAGCATGATTTACGTGCCCTATGACATCTTTTCCGACACCATTGCCCGCTCGGAACTGCGCTCCGATGCGCGAATGCTGGCCGAGGAGTTCGGCGGCTCAACCATGCTTTGGGGCGGTATCTGGCTGGTTGTCAGCATTGCAGTCATCCTGCTTTGCCTGCGTTATGCGATCCGCGAAAACAGCAATCTGTGGGGGCAGGGGGCTGCCGCCACAGGCTGATGTCTCCGGCAGATTGCCGCCGCCTTATTCAATCGCCAGGCCCGCCGCCTTTATCGCAAAGGCATAGCTGAAGGCGATTTCCTCAAGCCGGGCGAAACGACCGGGTGAACCCGCATGGCCGGCACCCATATTGGTTTTCAGCATGATGGGGGCCGAACCCTTCTGGTGATCACGCAATTTGGCAACCCACTTGGCCGGTTCCCAATAGGTAACGCGCGGATCGGTCAGTCCGCCAATCGCCATGATCGGCGGAAAGGCGCGGTCCTTCACCTGATCATAGGGCGACCACGAGGCGATGCTCTCATAATCCTCCCTGGAGACGATCGGATTGCCCCATTCCGGCCATTCCGGCGGCGTGAGCGGCAGGCTGTCGTCGAGCATTGTATTGAGGACGTCGACAAACGGCACCTCGGCAAGAATACCGGCAAAAAGCTCCGGTGCGAGATTGGCAATGGCGCCCATCAACATGCCACCGGCACTTCCCCCTTGCGCAACAATCCTGCCTTCGGCCGTGAATCCTTCGCGCACGAGATGCCGCGCTGCCGCAATGAAGTCAGTGAAAGTGTTGGTCTTTGTCTTGCGCTTGCCTGCCTCATACCAGGCAAATCCCTTGTCCTTGCCGCCGCGCACATGCGCTATCGCATAGACGAATCCCCTGTCGACAAGGCTCAGGCAATTGGTGTTGAAGGCAGATGGTATCGATATCCCGTAGCTGCCATAACCATAAAGGAGGCAAGGTGCAGTGCCATCGATGGGAGTGTCCTTGTGACAGACCAGTGATACCGGCACCAGTTCGCCATCACTTGCCGGAGCCAGGACGCGCCTGGTCACATAGTCATGAGGATCATGGCCGCTGGGCACTTCCTGTTCCTTGATCAGCCTGCGCTCGCGCGTCTCCATGTTGTATTCATAGGTTTGCGATGGGGTTGTCATCGAAGAATAGGTAAAGCGGATTGTGTCGGTGTCATACTCATAGGCACCGGCGAGCCCCAGCGAATAGGCCTCCTCGTCAAACTCGATGGCATGCTCTTCGCCATCCAGGATGCGATGTATGACGATGCGGGGCAGGCCGTTTTCACGCTCGATGCGGGTCAGGTGGCGCTTGTAGACGCCATGGCCGAGTATCAGGCAACCTGGCTTGTGCCCGACAAGGTCCACCCAGTTTTTGGGCTGTGGCGCGGTAACGGGCGCCGTGACGATCTTGAAGTCCTTGGCGCCGTCGCGATTGGTCAGGATATAAAGGATGCCATCGCCCTCATCGATGTCATATTCGATGCCGGTTTCGCGCTTCGATACCTGCAGCGGCGTGGCATCGGGTTCATTCGCTGGCAGCAACCATGCTTGCGAGGATTCGTGGTCATGCGAGTCAATCACGATCCAGTCGCCCGACTGCGTTTTCCCTGCTCCAAGGAAAAAGCCCGGATCGCTCTCCTCGTATAGGAGTTTGTCTTCCCCTGATTCACCAATGCGGTGCAGGTAAAGCCTTGAGGGGCGATGATTGTCGTCGACACGGGTATAGATGAATGCCTTGCTGTCCTTTGAAAACACCCCACCGCCATTGGTGTCTGTAATCACATCTGCCATGTCCTTGCCGGTGGCAAGGTCGCGGAAGCTGATGGTGTAAAGTTCCGACCCCTTGTCGTCATGCGCCCATGACAACAAGGCGTGGTCAGGCGAATGACCGGCCCCGCCTATGCGAAAGAAGTCCTTGCCTTCCGCTTCCTTGTCGCCATCGAGCATGACGGTTTCCGCGCCGCCATCGCTTGGCAGGCGCACATATTTGGCGTGCTCACCGCCGGTGGTGAACCGCACACCATAGGCCCAGGCACCGTCGCGCATCGGAACAGACGAATCGTCTTCCTTGATGCGCCCTTTCATTTCGGCAAACAGCTTCTTTTGCAGACCCTCGGTGTCGGCCATCAATGCCTTTTGATAGGCGTTTTCAGCTTCCAGATGGTCTCGAATATCCTTTGCCAGTCTTGATGGATCGCGCATCACCTCCTGCCAGTTGTCAGCCCTGATCCAGGCATAGGGATCGGTCAGTTCAAATCCGTGATGGACCGAGACATGCGGCTGCTTGCGGGCATGCGGAGGCGTGGCTTTGCCGGTGTCAAAGGGCATTGGTACTCCAGAATGTTTGGTGACGGTTCAGGATTTGTCGTCAGGTTCGAATGTCATTGCATGGCCGTTCATGCAATAGCGCAGACCGGTCGGCTGTGGGCCATCCGGGAATACATGACCCAGATGCGCATCACAATCAGCGCAGCGCACTTCCGTGCGTGTCATGAAGAACGAGCGGTCCTTGTGCTCCGAAACCGCGTTTTCATCCGCTGGCTCGAAGAAACTTGGCCAGCCTGTTCCGGACTCGTATTTGGCATCCGTCCTGAACAGCGGCTTTCCACAGCAAACGCATTTGAACATTCCGGGCCGCTTTTCGTGCTGGTGTGGGCCAGTGCCTGCGCGCTCAGTACCGTGCTTTCTGGTGATGTGATACTGCTCGGGTGTAAGTTGTGCTTTCCACTCGGCGTCCGTTTTCGTGATCTTGACCATTTGTCGCGCCCGTCTCCGTTGCATTTGCCTGCGCAATTCCTAACTGCATTCAGTCCGTGTTCCTGAAATAGGTCTGCACAATTCGCGATCAACCACAAGAGCGGTCCGGTTTGTTCAACTGATCGGGATCATTGACAGATTACTGGCGGATAAAGACTGCATTTGGCACCGGCAGCCTTGCGGGCAGGTTCCCCAAGGGCTATTTCGTTCGAGTGCCGTAACATTTGTATTTGGGATTGGCGAGGGAGCGAGTTTTGTATGGCGATGTTGGCGAACCAACCAACCCTGCTTTTTCTTGCCCTGCCATTTCTGGCCGCGCTTCTTTCCCCGGCAGCTGTCCGGCTCGCGGGATATCGCGCTGTCTGGTTGCTTGCATTGTTCCCGCTTATCATTTTCTTGCATCTTGCAGGACATGTGACAGCCGTTGCCAATGGTGAAGTCTTCACCGGCGGTGTTTCCTGGATACCCACGCTCGGCATCAACCTGTCATGGCGCATGGACGGATTGAGCCTCGTTTTCGGACTTCTCATTTCCGGTATCGGCACCCTCATCATCCTGTATTCGGGCGGATATCTCAAAGGCCATCCGGCGCTCGGCCGGTTCCTGGCCTTCATGTTCCTGTTCATGGGTTCGATGCTTGGCCTGGTCATGGCCGACAATTTCTATGCGCTGCTCGTCTTGTGGGAAATGACTTCCGTTACCTCCTTCCTGCTCATCGGCTTTGACCATACCCGCCAGGCATCGCGCCGCGCTGCCATACAGGCGTTGGTGGTAACGGGCGGTGGTGGCCTGATGCTGATTGCAGCAATGATTGTCATTCAGGGAATAACCGGCGTTTCGGAAATGTCGCTGCTGTTGGCAACCGGTGACACGCTGCGCGAAAGCCCGCTCTACCTCGCGGCCTTCATCCTTGTGCTTGGTGGAGCCTTCACCAAGTCGGCGCAGTTTCCGCTGCATTTCTGGCTTCCCAATGCGATGGAGGCACCCACGCCGGTTTCGGCCTATCTGCATTCTGCAACAATGGTGAAGGCCGGCGTCTACCTGCTGATGCGAATGAACCCGGTCATGGGCGAAACCGTGCTTTGGGAAACAGTGCTGCCGATATTCGGCATTGTAACGCTGCTTGCCGGAACATTGCTGGCAGTGCGCCAGACCGACCTCAAGCTGATGCTGGCTTATACGACCGTGGCCTCGCTCGGGCTGCTGGTCATGCTCACCGGCTTCGGCAGTGAAAAGGCAATCGAGGCGGCGGTCTATTATCTCGTCGCCCATTCCTTGTTCAAGGGCACCTTGTTCATGGTGGCCGGCACCATTGACCACGAGGCCGGGACGCGCGATGTGCGCAAGCTTGCCGGGTTGCGCGCCGCCATGCCGCTGACATTTGGTGCAGCTTTGCTTGCAGCCCTGTCCATGGGTGGATTGCCGCCGCTCTTCGGCTTTATCGCCAAGGAGGAAATCTATTACGCCCTTGCCAAGCCAGGCGCCTGGGCAGTGGCGCTGACCATTCTGGCGATCATCGGCAATGCCCTGATGATGGTCATCGGATTTGCAGTGGCGCTGAAACCGTTTCTGGGGGAAGCCAGAAAGGAACTGTCACATGCCCATGAAGGACCCGTTCTGCTGATAGCCGGTCCGCTCGTGCTGTCTGTCCTGGGGCTGATACTGGCGCTTGCCTCGGGCTATGCCAATCACGCCTTCATTTCACCCATGGCAAGCGCAGTTGCCGGGATGGCTGTCGTCTCCAAGGCATCCGTCATCCCGCATATCGGCTTGCCGCTGGCATTGTCTGTCGTGACCATCCTGTTGGGTGTCGCGATCTACTGGCGTCTCGACAGGTTCCGCATGACCATGGCCAAACTGCTGTGGCGTATCGGTTGGGGACCGGATCATGGTTTCGACCAGGTCATCTCCGGACTTGTGCGGATGTCGGTCCTTGCTACCCGCATCATCCACAATGGGCGGCTGGAATCCTATGTGACGGTCGTTTTCGTGGCGCTGGCAATCACCCTTCTCGGCAGCCTGGTCGGTTTTGGCGAAATGCCGACGATGCCGCAAATGCCGCAACTCGCATTCTATGAATGGGGAATTCTCGGCATAGCCTTTGCAGGACTATTGGCAGTGATCTGGGCAGACAACCGCCTGACAGCAATTGTCTCGCTGGGTATCCAGGGATTTGCGGTGGCGCTGATCTTCATGCTTTTCGGCGCTCCCGACCTTTCCTTCACCCAGTTCATGGTCGAGACGCTGTCGGTTGTCATCCTCGCCCTCGTCATGACCCGCCTTACCCTTCACAAATCTGATCACCGTCCGATGCGACAGCGGCTGATGGATGCCACGATCGCGCTTGCCTGTGCTTCCGGTCTGGGGCTGCTCCTGCTTTCCGTGACCCAGGTGCCGTTCAACTCGGAATTGTCCGACTTCTTCGCAGAAAACAGTCGCTTGATTGCGCATGGCCGCAACATCGTC
>JAGRLM010000121.1:3954-8213 GCA_020441795.1 Nitratireductor sp. | reverse complement strand
CACAGTCCATTCTCGGGCAGTCCGCAACGCCGGAGGCACTTGCCAATCTCCGGCGTGATCTCGGGCTCAATGATCCTGCTTATATCCGCTATTTCAAATGGCTTGGCGGAGCCTTGACAGGTGACCTGGGAACAGCCCTGACCAATGGTGCTGACATTTCGTCATCCATCGGCAAACGGCTTTTCAACACCGTCTTTCTGGCCTCGGTCGCAGCAGTCGTATCCGTGCCACTGGCCATTCTTCTGGGCCTGCTTGCGGTGCGCTATCGCAACCGCTGGCCCGACAAACTGATTTCCGGCGCGACCCTTGCGTCAATTTCCCTTCCTGAATTCTTCATCGGCTATCTGCTGATCTACTTCGTCGCCGTGAAGCTCGGGTGGTTCCCTTCCGTCTCGACCGTTTATGACGGGATGGATTTTGTGGACCGCCTGAAGGCCGTCGCGCTGCCCGCAGCGACGCTGACGCTTGTAGTCCTCGCGCACATGATGCGCATGACCCGCGCAGCAATCCTCAATGTCATGCAGTCCGCTTATATCGAAACGGCGGAATTGAAGGGACTTACGCGTTTCAAGGTCATCGCCAGACACGCCTTCCCCAATGCGCTGGCACCCATCGTCAATGTCGTGATGCTCAACCTTGCCTATCTCATTGTCGGCGTTGTGGTTGTGGAAGTGATCTTCATTTATCCCGGCATGGGGCAATATCTGGTCGATCACGTTGCAAAACGTGACGTGCCGGTCGTGCAGGCTTGTGGCCTCGTCTTTGCCGCATTCTTCATCGGTCTCAATCTCATCGCCGATATCGTGGCCATCCTCACCAATCCGCGCTTGCGGCACCCGAAATAGGAGCTGCAGACGTGTTTTCCCGCATCCCGCTAAGCGCCCTGATCGGATTGACGATCACTGGCCTTTTCTTTCTGGTGGCAATCCTGGCACCCTGGATTGCCCCCTATTCCATGACCGATGCATCAGGCTCCGTGTGGGAGCCGATGTCCTGGACCCATCCGCTTGGCACTGACAGTATCGGCCGCGACCTCCTGTCCAGGATGATCTACGGCGCCCGCACCACCATTTTCATTGCTTCCATGGCAACCTTGCTGTCGTTCTCCCTGGGTTCGATCCTTGGATTGACTGCTGCTGTCATTGGCGGTTGGTTCGACCAGTTGTTGTCGCGATTTGTGGATCTGCTGATGTCGATCCCCACCCTGATTTTTGCACTTGTGGTGCTGTCGGTAATGCCGTCCAATCTCTTCACCCTGATCATGATCATGGGCATTCTCGACTCGACCCGTGTCTACCGTTTGTCGCGCGCCGTAGCGGTTGACATCAATGTCATGGACTTCGTTGAAGCCGCGAAACTTCGTGGTGAAGGCCGGTTATGGGTGATTTTCTGCGAGATCCTGCCCAATGCCCTGTCACCGCTGGTTGCGGAACTGGGCTTGCGGTTCATTTTCCAGGTCCTGTTCCTGTCAGCCCTCTCATTCCTTGGGCTTGGCATCCAGCCACCCGAAGCCGATTGGGGCGGCATGGTGAAGGAAAACAAGGACGGCATCGTTTTCGGAATTCCTGCTGCCCTCATTCCTGCTGCTGCCATTGCCATGCTGGCAATTTCCGTAAACCTCGTCGCGGACTGGATACTCAACCGCACAACCGATCTCAAGGGAGGGCGCAGTGGCCAGTAAGGGCGGAACTCTTCTTGAAATACGCAACCTCGCAATTGGTGCAACTGCCTACACTCCCGGTGAACGCCCGCGCGATATCACAATCGTAGAGGACGTTTCCTTCAAGCTCGAAAAGGGCAAGGTGCTTGGTCTCATTGGTGAATCGGGCGCAGGCAAGTCCACCATCGGCCTTTCCTCCATGGGCTATGGCCGTGGCGGCGTCCGGATTACCGGCGGCGAAGTATTGCTCAATGGGCGTGACATCCTGAAGGGTGGGCTGGAAACGCTTCGCAAGGTGCGTGGCAAGGAAGTCTGCTATGTCGCACAATCGGCGGCGGCGGCGTTCAACCCCGCCCACCGGCTGATTGACCAGGTGGTCGAGGCAGCTGTCAGCCATAATGTATGCGACCGCAAGGAAGCCGAGCGCCGCGCGGTGGAATTGTTCAGGGCCCTTTCCCTGCCAGACCCGGAAAATATCGGCAGGCGGTATCCGCATCAGGTATCGGGCGGGCAATTGCAACGCGTCATGACTGCGATGGCGCTGTGTTCGGAGCCTGATCTGATCGTCTTTGACGAGCCGACAACAGCGCTCGACGTAACGACCCAGATCGATGTGCTGGCAGCAATCAAGGAAGCCATTCGGCGCACTGGCGTTGCAGCACTTTACATCACCCATGACCTCGCTGTCGTTGCCCAGGTTTCGGATGAGATCATGGTGTTGCGTCACGGCAAGATGGTCGAACACGGCACAGCGCAGCAGATAATCGGGGCACCACGCGAGGAATATACCAAGGCGCTTGTTTCAGTCCGGGCGATAAGCCACGAGGAAAAAGAGCAGAAGCAGGACGCTGTACTCAAGGTCGAGAACATCACCGCCGCCTATGGCGGTGCGAAGGGTGTCAAGGTGCTCAAGAATGTCTCGGTCGAGGTCCATCCCGGCCAGACGCTCGCGGTCGTCGGCGAATCCGGCTCCGGCAAGTCGACACTGGCACGGGTCATAACCGGATTGCTGCCGCCAATGGAAGGATCGATCACCTTCAATGGCAGGACCCTTTCACCCGCATTGAAGGAGCGCAGCAAGGATGATCTGCGCGAAGTGCAGATGATCTACCAGATGGCCGATGTCGCGATGAACCCGCGCCAGACCGTGCGCACGATCATCGGCAGGCCGCTGGAATTCTATTTCGGCATGAAGGGCAAGGAGCGCGACGAGCGCATTGCCGAGCTTCTCGAGGAAATCGAGATGGGAACGGGCTTCATTGACCGCTATCCGGCAGAACTTTCCGGCGGGCAGAAACAGCGCGTTTGCATTGCGCGCGCGCTTGCGGCCAAACCCAAGCTCATCATCTGCGACGAGGTTACCAGCGCGCTCGATCCGCTGGTTGCCGATGGCATATTGAAACTCCTTCTGAACCTTCAAAAGATCGAAGGCGTATCATACCTTTTCATCACCCATGACCTGGCGACCGTGAAAGCGATCGCCGACTCGATTGCCATCATGTATCGCGGCGAACTCGCCCGCTATGGCTCGAAGTCGAAAGTGCTGAAACCGCCATTCGACGACTATACCGACCTGCTGCTTTCATCGGTTCCGGAAATGCAGATCGGATGGCTGGAAAAGGCGATTGCCGGACGGCGCATGGAAAGTGCCGGAAACTGAGGTCTGACAATGCAGGGCAAACTACTCCTTATCATCCTGGATGGCGTGCCATGGCGCAACTGGCGCAGGCTGTATGGCAACCTGGAAGGTTGGGTGCAGTCGGGAGAGGCACGCGTGTGGAAGATGCGCTCGGTGCTGCCGTCAACCTCGGCAAGCTGCTACGCCTCGATCCACACAGGTGTGACGCCACAGGTGCACGGTATTCGCTCGAACGAGGTGCGCAACCGCATCGACTTGCCCGACATCTTTTCGCAAGTGGCAGCAGCGGGCGGCAAGTCGGGCGCAGTTACCCATTCCTACTGGTCCGAATTCTTCAACCGCTACCCATTCGACATGGTGCGCGACATCGAATATGACGAGCCGGAAGGCCCGATCCATCATGGCCGTTTCCACACCATGACCGGCTATGGCCACGACAATCAGATGACGCCGTCGGATGTCGACCTGTTCGCCACGCTGTCAAATCTGTGCTTCCGCTTCAACATCAATTACGGCATCCTGCATACCTGCACGCTGGACAGCATGGGGCATCGCTTCGGCCATGACTGTGTGCAAATGGACAAGGCCTGCTTCATGATGGATGCGATGCTGGCCGCCTTCCTGCCCGGCTGGGTTCAGGCAGGGTATGAAGTGATCGTCACTGCCGATCATGGCCAGACCGACCGCGGCCATCATGGCGGGCATGAGGACCTGCAGCAGGATTTTGCTCTTTACTATTTCGGCGAAGGCAAAGGCCCTGCCCCGGACACATTGCTCGACCAGTTGCAACTGGCTCCGACTGTGCTCAAGCGCCTGGGAGCGGAAATCCCGGAAACCATGAAAGCCAAGCCGTTTCTGGCCTGATCTACCAGCTCCATCAACACTGCTTTGTCATGCCTGTCCTCCACCCTTTCCGAGCGTGGCAATTGCTTCGCAGATCGCCCGGAAACTCGCAGCCGA
>JAGRLM010000121.1:0-3888 GCA_020441795.1 Nitratireductor sp. | reverse complement strand
GCCTCTCCACCCGCAGCCGTGATCCGGGCGCAATAGTTGGCGCTGTCATCGCAGAGCGGGTCACATTCGGCGGGAAAGGCCAGTGTTGGTGGCAGATTTGAATAGTCGGTATCGTGCAAGGGTGCCAGCGTCGGATCACCGGTGATTTCCTTGCCTTTCGTGCGGATGCCAACGTAAAAATCGATGTCCGCCTTGGTCAGCATCGGGGCGTTGGCATGTTCGAGATATGAGCCGGCATTGTGGTCGCCGCCAAGGCCCGGGTAAATCAGCACCTGCCCCGCGGGCTGGCGGGAGTGGCCGCGTCTGGCATGACTGACAGCCGCCGCAAGATTGCCACCCGCACTGTCACCGGCAACCACAATCGGTCCGCCAAAAGCACCTGCCACCCAGTCAAAAGCGGCGACGGAATCATCAAAGGCGGCAGGATGGCTGTATTCCGGCGACAACCGGTAATCGACTGAGACGACGCGATAGTCGGTGAAATCACAGATTTCCGCGCAAACATCATCGTGGCTCTCGAGGCCACCAACAACAAAACCACCACCGTGGAAATAGACGACCGCGGCCGATGGTTCGCCAATGCCCGCTTTGTCATAGATGCGAACCGGCACACGGTAATCTCCCGGAACCTGGTCATCACGCACAGACACGGTTGCAGGCCGCCCGGCATGAAACTCGCTGCACATGCGGTTATACACGGCGCGCTGCTGATCAATGGTGAATGTCACTGTTTCCGGCGGATAGTAGCTGTTTGTGCGATCAACAAACGCCTTCATCTCGGCGTCTAGCAACTGGTCATAGTCGGGCATTTCATCATCTTTCCGATATTTGAGCTGGCAAGATCGCACCCGGTTTTGTGCCACATGTCAACGATCGAAACGGACAGCAGCAAGCGGTTCGCAAAATAATGCCGCAACCCGGCGCACAATGTCGAAATCCGGGATGCGCATGGCAACAATTACTGTAGGATTTGGCTGCAAATCGGGAGTGCTTCGCATGCCATCCAGGCCCAATATCCTCATCATCATGGTCGACCAGTTGAACGGAACACTGTTTCCCGATGGCCCGGCGGACTGGCTCCATGCACCAAACCTGAAAAAACTGGCTGAAAGATCCGCCCGGTTCGCCAATTGCTATACCTCAAGCCCGTTATGCGCCCCGGCGCGAGCGTCCTTCATGTCCGGGCAATTGCCAAGGCGCACCCGGGTTTATGACAATGCTGCCGAGTTCGCGTCTGACATACCCACTTATGCCCATCATCTGCGCCGTGCGGGATATTATACCTGCCTGTCGGGCAAGATGCATTTTGTCGGGCCTGACCAGATGCACGGCTTCGAGGAGCGGCTGACGACGGACATCTATCCGGCTGATTTCGGCTGGACGCCGGATTATCGCAAACCCGGTGAACGCATCGAATGGTGGTACCACAACATGGGTTCGGTCACCGGCGCCGGCGTTGCAGAGATCACCAATCAGCTCGAATATGACGATGAGGTAGCCTTCAACGCGACCGCGAAAATCTATGACCTGGCGCGCGGCAATGATCCGCGGCCATGGTGCCTGACGGCAAGTTTCACGCATCCGCATGACCCCTATGTCGCGCGGCGCAAATACTGGGACCTGTACGAGGATTGCCAGCATCTGCTGCCCCAGGTTCCAGCCATTGCCTTCGATGATCAGGATGCGCATTCGCAGCGCATCTTCAAGGCAAACGACTGGTTGAACTACGACATCACCGACGAAGACATTCGCCGGTCGCGCCGGGCCTATTTTGCCAACATCTCCTATCTCGATGACAAGATCGGCGAGATGCTCGAAGCACTCGAAACGACGCGCCAGGGGCAAGACACCATCATCATCTTCTGTTCCGACCATGGCGACATGCTGGGCGAGCGTGGATTGTGGTTCAAGATGTGCTTCTATGAAGGCTCGTCCCGCGTGCCATTGATGATATCAGCACCTGCCATGCAGGCTGGCTTGGTCCCTGCGCCAGTCTCCAATGTCGACATTCTGCCAACGCTGTGTGATCTCGCTGGCATCGACATGAGCGAAATCATGCCCTGGACCGATGGCGAGACGCTGGTGCCAATGGCTGGCGGCAAACAGCGCTCCCGTCCCGTGATGAGCGAATATGCGGCCGAGGCCTCCTATGCGCCGATGGTGAGCCTTCGCGAGGGGCGCTACAAATTCAACCATTGCGAACTCGACCCGCCCCAGTTCTTCGACCTCGAGGCAGACCCGCATGAATTGACCAACCTGGCAGGCAAGCCGGAACATGCCGATCTTGTTGCCCGTTTCATGGCAAAGGTTCGCGCACAATGGAACATGCAGGCCTATGATGCCGAGGTTCGGCAAAGCCAGGCGCGGCGCTGGGTGGTCTATGAGGCGCTGCGCAACGGTGCCTATTTCCCATGGGATTTCCAACCGCTGCAAAAGGCATCGGAACGTTACATGCGCAACCACATGAACCTCGACACGCTGGAAGGAAGCAAGCGCTTCCCGCGCGGGGAATGATGGAAACGCAAACCGCCCCCACCTTCCTGTCAATTATATCGATCATTGCCTCCATGACCTTGATGGCCCTGGGCAACGGGATCATGTTTGCCTATGTACCTTTCGCGCTTACCCAGGCCGGTGAACCTGCCTGGGTAGCCGGCACCGCTGTTACGCTGATTGCTGGTGGCGGTGTCATCGGTTGCCTGATCGCCGGACCGCTGATCAGCCGCGTCGGGCATGCGCGCATGTTCGCGGTGTTTTCAGCCATCATCATCCTGTCCGCAGCCATTGTCGCGCTTGGCGTCATACCCTGGGCATGGCTTGCCTCGCGTTTCCTTTATGGTATCGCGATGAATGGCAATTTCATTGTCACCCAGAGCTGGCTCAACCATTCGAGCGCAAATTCATGGCGTGGGCGGGCAATGTCGATCTTCTATCTCGGCTATGTGCTCGGCCTTGGAACGGGAGCCTTCATTTTCGGTCAGATACCAGCTGCCGGAAACATGGCACCGATTGCCACGATCATGTTTGCCTGCATCGGCATCCTGCCAATCGCGCTGACCAAACTGGCAACGCCGCCACCGCCCGAGGGCGTAACCATCGCCCTTGCCAGAACCTGGAAAACATCACCCGTGGGCTTTGTCGGCATCATGGCCTCTGGCGGCTTGTCAATGCTGGTACAGGGTTTTACCCCCATTTACGCCGCACAAAGAGGCTTGTCGCAGGGTGACATCTCGCTGCTGATCTTCCTGATGCAATTGGGCATGTTAGGCGTTCAGGTTCCATTGGGCGCACTCTCGGACAAGATTGACCGACGCCTTGTCCTGCTGATTGCCTGTGGCCTGATCGCTACCATGGCGCTGCTCGCAACGCAGGTAACCTTTGCCAGCATTCTCATGGCAGCGCTTATCTTCGCCATCTGGTCGGGCGCAACCGAGTCAGTCTATTCGATTGCCAATGCACACGCCAATGACAGGGCGAAGCCCGAAGACTATGTGCCACTTGCCAGCACCATGCTGGTCGCATGGTCTGCTGCGGCATTTGTCGTGCCAGGCGTTGTGACGGTAATCACCCCATCGCTCGGGCCTGTTGCCTTCATGTATGTCATCATCGCGCTGGCGCTTGCCTACGGCATGTTCGTCATGGTGCGCCTGACGCGACGCGATGCCGTTCCTGACGAACATACCGAACAATTCGAAATTCGCAGCGCGCAGATACCCAATGCCGAAACCCTGATGCCGAATGAGGAAAAGGCGGAATAGCGAGGAAAATTCAGATATGCACTTGCAGCTTTTTCCAATCGGAATAGAGCGGTAGCATGGTTTTGAACCTCGCGTGGTAGCTTGATGACATCCGGCATTCCCCTAGCCTTTGCAGCCTATTTCGGATTTT
>JAGRLM010000120.1 GCA_020441795.1 Nitratireductor sp. | reverse complement strand
CCCAGACGGCATTTTCGCAATCGCGCCGCTATGCCGAACTCGACCGCGACCGCAAGGCAGGTGTCATTCGCTCGAAGGAGAATGCCTTCAGCCAGGATGGCGGTCTTGCAGTCCTTTACGGAAATATCGCCGAAGATGGCTGCGTCGTGAAGACGGCGGGCGTGGATGAATCCATTCTCGTATTTTCCGGCCCGGCCTACGTTGTTGAGAGCCAGGATGATGCCGTCAGTGCAATCCTTACCGGCAAGGTCAAGGAAGGCGATGTCGTGGTGATCCGCTATGAAGGTCCGCGCGGCGGCCCCGGAATGCAGGAAATGCTGTATCCAACGAGCTATCTGAAATCGAAGGGGCTTGGCAAGGCCTGTGCGCTTGTCACCGATGGCCGCTTCTCCGGCGGCACTTCCGGCCTTTCCATCGGCCATGTTTCACCGGAAGCGGCAGAAGGCGGCACAATCGGCCTTGTGGAGCACGGCGATATCATCGAGATCAATATCCCGAACCGCACGATCAACCTCGCTGTCGATGACGCAATCCTTGCAGAACGCCGCAAGGCGAAGGAAGCTTCGGGCTGGCAACCTGCCAAGCCGCGCAAGCGCAAGGTCACCACTGCTTTGAGGGCTTACGCTGCCCTGACAACCAGCGCATCCAAGGGTGCCGTACGCAAGCTGGACTAGACACTATCCAGCGGCAGGCACAGGGCCGGCGGCAGGCACGGGGTTCGTCGCTGTCCGGCGGACCATGCCGCATGCATTTGCGAATTTTCGCCAGTTGAAGGATGCCGGACCAAGCCATGCTGGATACCATCCTCCAACTGACCGCCCTTGAGCCGGGCGACCTGGTCCTGCTTGCGGTGCTCGCAACACTTGCCGGGCTTGTTCGCGGCTTTGCCGGTTTCGGCCTCTCGGCAATTGTGATGGCGGGAATGGCCAGCCGTCTGGCACCTGTGGAACTGATCCCGGTCTGCTTCACATTGGAGTTTGTCGCCAGTATCGCAATGGTGCGTGGCGGCATGAGACATGCAGACATGCGTCTCGTCGCGCTATTGGCGGGCACGTCTGCTGTCGGATTGCCCATTGGACTGTTTGCAACAACAAGCATGGACCCGGCAGTATCGAAATTGACGGCGCTCGCGATCATCGTGATCCTTGCCATGGCGCAGTTGCTGAAGTTCCAGCCGCGCAATCTCGCTTCAACCCCCGGCATCATTGCTACCGGACTGACGGCTGGCATGGCAGCGGGGCTGGCATCGGTGGGCGGCATGGTGATTGCGCTCTATGTTCTGGCGAGCAGCAAGCCGGCAAGTCAGATGCGGGCATCCCTTGTCATGTACCTGGCTTTCAATCTTGCGATGTCGCTTGTCTATTTTCTTGCCTATGGGCTGCTCAACCAGACCTCTGCGGTCCGCGGACTTTTGGTCGCGCCCGCAATGCTTGTCGGCCTTGCTGCAGGCGCTGCCCTGTTCAATCCGCAAATGGGTCGGCTCTACCGGACAACATGCCTGCTGCTGCTGTTGTCGCTGGCGGGATTTGGCCTGTTCAGGCAATTGCCGTGAGCAGACGTGGCAGCAACAATCCAAGCCGAGCCGGATTGTCGTAACCGGTTAACTTTCGCGGCGTGTTTTTGCGATTTTCAATCGATTCGACGTGTTTCTCCCTGTTCCGGTTTGGCAAAGCCTCTGATATCAGGGCTCAGGTTGAATTAGCGCAATGGAGCCAGACATGTCCGAACGGATCGAAGATATCGCAATTGCAATGGTAGCCGAGGGCCAGGGCATTCTAGCCGCCGACGAATCGACGGGCACCATCCAGAAGCGTTTTGATTCCATCAAGGTCGAGAACACCGAGGAAAACCGCCGCGACTACCGCGAGATGCTGTTCCGCGATGAAGAGGCGATGAACAACTACATCTCGGGCGTGATCCTGTTCGAGGAAACCCTGTTCCAGAAGGCAGCTGACGGAACCCCGTTCGTTGACCTGATCCGCAAGGCGGGTGCCGTTCCCGGCATCAAGGTCGACAAGGGTGCCATGCCATTGCCCGGCGCTGGCATTGAAACGGTCACCGAAGGTCTGGACGGCCTGCGTGAGCGCCTTGCCAAATACCACGCGGCAGGTGCGCGCTTCGCCAAATGGCGCGCCGTGATCGCCATCTCCGACACGACACCCAGCCACAATGCCATCCACGCCAATGCGCATGCACTGGCGCGCTACGCCGCCCTTTGCCAGGAAGCAGGCATCGTGCCGATCGTCGAACCCGAAGTGCTGATGGACGGTCCGCATTCAACGCATGACATTGCACGCTGCGAAGCGGTTACCGAATGGGCCCTCAAGGAACAGTTCCAGGAACTCTACTATGCCGGGGTGAAACTCGACGGGATGATCCTGAAGCCAAACATGGTTGTTCCAGGACAGAAGTCCGGCACCAGCGCCAGCGTCGAGGAAGTTGCCGAGCGCACCGTTCGCGTTTTGAAAAACTGCGTGCCGTCCGCTGTTCCAGGCATTGCCTTCCTCTCGGGCGGCCAGTCGGACGAAGACGCCACCGCGCATTTGTCGGCAATGAATGCCATGTATGACCTGCCCTGGAAGCTGACCTTCTCCTATGGCCGTGCACTGCAGGCCGCCTGTCTTTCGGCATGGGGCGGGAAGAAGGAAAACGTGCCGTCAGGCCAGATGGCATTTACCCATCGCGCCCGCATGAACAGCCTTGCCTCGCTTGGCAAATGGAGCATCGAACAGGAAAAATCTGCCTGACAGGTGCATTCACCAGGGTATTAGCCGTTGCCGTGGTGGCATTTGTGCCGCCACCTCGCTTAATGCGCGAACTGTCGCAATACTGCCGCAACTTCGCAATAGGACCGATCTGTCCATTCCTGACAGATGACTGCCAGATTCGCTGGGCAATTCAACAATCTGTTTGGAACTTTCACGATGCGCACAGAACTGCTTCACCCCGCGATCGTCCATTTCCCGATCGTCCTTGCAATATCCCTGCTGGCCGTAGACGCGACCGCAACCTTTCGAGGCGCCGCCCTTACCCGCGGAAAGGCGCTCGGCAACCTTGCTGCCGTCATCGCCGTGACTGCCGCGATCTTTGCCTTGCTGGCCTTTGCTCTTGGCGATCAGGCCTATGACATTGCCGTTGCAGCGGGTGCACCAGGTGAACCTCTGGAGATGCATGAGGAGCTTGGCACACTGACTGCGCTGGCTATTCTCGGCTGGGGCGCATTGCGGGCATTCGGCTGGTGGCGTGCCATCCCGATTTCTGGTGCGCGAAGCTGGATTGTCACCGCAATTGACGGCGCGCTGGCTGTGCTTGTGGTCATTACTGCCTGGTATGGCGGCCAGCTGGTCTATGATTTCGGTGTAGCGGTAACGCGGGCAACAGGCGCAAGCTGATCACCTATTTTCGCAGGATTCCCAGCCTCGGTTCGCTGAGGCTGGTTATCACCACTGATCCGTCTGCAAGATCGATGGCACCAGTTGTCAGCGCGTAATCGCCTGCAGGGTCCTGCAGCGTTTCCAGTACATTTCCATTCGCGTCAAAGCGCAAGATGAACCCGTGGCGGGTAGGGCCAGGCTTGAGAAAGTCCGGCAGCCGCACAAGCATTGTGCGCAGGAACGGCTTGTCGGAGAGCCTGTCAACAATCGCATTGCGCGGGCTGGTCAATCCGGCAAGGAACGTACCATCCTTGCCGCGATTTACGTTGTCGGGAAAACCTGGAAGGCTCGAGATGATTTCCACCGGCTCCTTGCCGGCTTTGGCAAGCTCGTATCGCAAGATCCGGTATCCTCCCGTTTCCGCCACAATGAGCCCCATGCCATCGGATGTCAGGGCAACCCCGTTGGCGAAATTCAGCCCGCTTGCAAAGACAGTGGTCTGATTGTTGACCGGATCATATTTCAGGATTCGGCCATTGCCGGAATGTTCAACCAGATCAAGGATCGAGGCAGTCAGCGTATTGCCAAATTGCGCCGCGCTGAACCGGGTTGACGCATCGGAAAAATAGATGCTGCCATCGTCTGCAATGTCGAGATCATCGGCATAGAGAATGGGCGAACCGTCACTGGTCTTGTCGGCAAGAACCGTCACCTTGCCGGTTGCATCAATCTCCAGAAGCCCTCGATTGGCATCGGCTGCGTAAAGCACACCATCTTGCCCGAATTCCAGCCCAAGCGGCCTGCCACCCGTTTCGGCAAACACCGAATGCGTGTTGTTCACCGGGTCGATCCGCAGGATCTTGCCATCATGCACAGCGGCATAGACCATGCCGTCACTGCCCAGCACCGCATCTTCCGGACCGCTCTCGCCACCAAGGTCAAGGAATTCCAGCCCGGCCAGCCGGTCATTGAGAGCGTTGTCGCCCGTAAATCCCTTGTCTATCGGCGCGTCCCAAGCAACCGGTTCCACCGGAACCGGCCAGAACGACATGTAGCCAGCGAGAAGCAGAAAACCGAAGACCAACACCTTGCCGGTTGCGCGCATCATGTCCTCCCGCTGGCAAACACAGTTTCACACAGTAGTGCCACTCATTGGCGCCAGCATCTAGCCACCGTGGCTGGAGTGATCCATCTTCTTCATGGCCTCGACGTTCTCCACCGAGAATTCGACCTCGACTTCACCGGCCTTTTCAAAGACCAGCTTTGCCTTGCGCATCTCGCCTTCTTTCAACTGCTCGCCAAGCTTCATGAACATTACATGATATCCGCCGGGCTTGAGTTCGACTTCGCCACTTGCCGGAATCTCCAGTCCACCCTCAACCGGGCGCATGACCATGACATTGTCCTTCATCGACATCTCATGGATTTCGGTTTTACCGGCGAAATCCACCGAAGCCGAGACCAACCGGTCAGGCTCACCGCCATTGTTGCGGATGATCATGTATCCGCCTGAAACCGGCGCGCCGGGTGCCGTGGCACGCGCACGCGGATGGATGATTTCAAGATCACCGATCTTGAACTCATGGGCAATGGCGGCAATGCCACTGGCGAGGGTTAGCAAAACGGCAATGATGATGCCGGAAATCTTGTTGTTCATGATGTCTTTCCTTCGAATTCAACGGTGTTTTCCTGCATCCCGACCGGATGCAGGCTGCCTTGTCGGCAATTTTTAAAAGTTCACGCTGAAAGCGAAGGTGGCCCGCAATGAGGAGCGGCAGGGAAGGATGCCGACATCTGGCCGGCAATTCCGTGCTGCAATGTCGGTTCACGCCCGATTGCCCAGCGTTGCGGGACACAGTCATCAGGCGGAACTGCAAGACCCGCGGAACCGGCAATGCGGCAAAATTCGCAGGGATGGGCATGTTTCGTGGACTTGCCCCCTGCGCTTCCGTCATCACCCACACACAGTGAGGGGGTTGACCCGTCGGGCAAGACATAGGCGGCAAGATCGATCGAGGAAACATCATTCAGGCTTGCGGCTCTGTGCGCAAACGCCGTCATTACCAGCGCCAGCGTCAAGGCAAGGCTGATTAACAGTCGTACTGACTTCATGTTTCGATGATCGCGAACCAAAAAAAAAAAAAAAACCCACAGCCTCCTCATGTCAATTCCGCATCACATTGCGTGACGTTCCGCCGCAACCAGGGTCAGGAACCGTCAATTTGGCAACACAGCCAAATTGATGGTTCCTGACTCTAGGCCATCCAATCCACCATCCCGCCAAAATAAATAATGAAGGGCCGCTGGAAAACAGCAAATCCGGCCCCCACTTGCGGTCGGCTATCCTGGCGAGGAACCCACATGATGTATGATCTGGCCCTGGTTGTTACCGGCCTTCTGGCGCTGCTGCTTGGCGGCGAAATGCTGCTGCGTGGAGCCGTTGACATGGCTACGCGCCTGAAACTCTCGCAACTCGTGATCGGATTGACCGTCGTGGGCTTCGGCACTTCCATGCCCGAATTGCTGGTCTCGGTAAAGGCGGCGCTTTCCGGACAGCAAGGCATCGCGATCGGCAATGTGGTCGGTTCGAATATTGCCAACATCCTTCTGATCGGTGGCATTGCAGCACTGGTGCATCCACCATCAGCATGGGACAAGTCCATCAAGCGGGATGCTATTGCAATGGTTGCAGCCTCGTTCCTGTTGCTGGCACTGGCGATGACAGGGTCGATTTCCGGCCTCACAGCAGCAGTGATGCTCACAGGTTTGTGCATCTATCTGGCCATGGCATACCACTACGGTCGGATAGAACCGGAAGAGGGAGATACGCCACCAGCAACGGTAATCCGCAATTCATGGATACCCGTTGGCTTGCTTCTGATCGGCTTTGCGGCACTTTTCCTGGGCGCCGATTGGTTAGTGAACGGAGCAAGCGGTCTGGCGCGCGATTTCGGTGTTTCCGAAGCGGTCATCGGTCTCACGATTGTTGCGGTTGGAACCAGCCTTCCCGAACTTGCAACCTCAATATTGGCAGCCTTGCGGCGCAACACCGACGTTGCCCTTGGCAATATTGTCGGGTCGAACATATTCAACATTCTTGGAATTCTGGGCGTGACCGGCATCATTGCGCCGCTGGGAATCGATGACGCTTTCCTCATGAGGCATATTCCGATCATGTTGGGCGTCACGGTCTTGTTCGGCATCGTGCTGGTTTGCGCACGCACGCTCCCAAGATTGGCTGGCCTTTCCATGCTGACTGTTTACGCTGCCTATAGCTGGAGCCTCTATGCGGGTTGATCACAACGACGCGTTAGGGTCAGGACTCATTGATTTGACTGAAATGGCGTTCGACATGACAAGATATGCAAGGAAAAACCCGCAAAGCGGGGTTCTTCCCCCGGTCAAGGGTTTTGACGCAGCAGATCGCCGTCAGATCGATCGTCTTATGGATCGGGTGGATTTGCGCGGAATACTTTGTCGCAAGTCCTTGAAAGGCTACAGCCTTCCGGCGAACTTGCTCCGTGTATCCGAACAAATCCCCTCCGACCATTGCAGCCAAATCAATGGGTCCTGACCCTAGGGTCTTTTCTTTTGCGGCCAGCCAACTATACCCGTCTCCATGGTCCAGAAACCGACAAGACTTGAAACAATTTCCACCTGGCTGTCCCTGCCCATCTATGTCTGGCAAGGCCTGCAGGTGCGCCGAAGTTCCATCCGGATGCCGCCACCTCCCCATGACGGTTTCGTGGAGGTCGAGGGCAAGGGCAAGCCCCTGAAGCTGCTGTTGATCGGCGATTCGTCTGCAGCAGGCGTCGGGGTCGATACGGTTGACGAAAGCCTTGGCGGTTTGTTGCCGGGCATTCTGGCAAAGGCGACCGGCCGGCCGGTGCGTATCGTCATCGCCGGAATGAACAGCGCCACATCCGCGCAGATCCGCGACTACGTCGTGCCGCATGTCGAGCCGCGTGATTTCGATTATGTGCTTCTCAACATTGGTACGAATGACGCGAAGAACTTTCATTCCGGCAGGCGGTTCTGCCGTGACTTCGGCACATTGCTTTATGCACTTCGCGCCAGGTTTCCCCAGGCCCGCATCATCTGGTCGGGTGTGCTCGATCTCAAGCATGTGCCAGCATTGCCCGCTGCCTTGGGAAGAATCCTTGGCATCCGCTCCCGCCTGGTCAATCACAACGGGCGAATTCTGTGCCACGAGCGCGGCGCCATGGCACCCGAGCCTGAATGGGACGTGATCCCCGAGAATTTTTCGCGCGACGGATTCCACGCATCGGCGAAAGGCTATCGCCAATGGGCGGAGAACCTGGCGAAGTTCATTGTCGGGCTGGAAGCCTGAAACGCGCTTCCACCGCCTTTTGTCGGATGGACAGCACAAGCATCGCAAAATAAGGTCTGCACGCTCTCAGGACGGGAAATCGGGGAAGCGGGAGATATTTCGGAGGATTGAATGGCGTCGAGCTACCACGAAGTCTATCAGGGCTGGAAAATGGATCCGCAGGGCTTCTGGAAGGAAGCCGCAGCAGCAATTGACTGGTTTACGCCGGCAGAAAAGATCTTCGACCCATCCCATGGCGTCTATGGCGCCTGGTTTACCGGTGCCACCTGCAATACCTGTTACAATTGCGTCGACCGCCATGTCGAGCGCGGGCGCAAGGGGCAGGCCGCGATCATTCATGACAGCCCCATCACCGGCAAGAAGCGGACAATCACCTATGAGGAACTGCTGGACGAGGTTCAGGCACTCGCGCATGTCCTCAAGGAGCTTGGCATCGAAAAAGGTGATCGCGTCATCATCTATATGCCGATGGTTCCCGAAGCGGCCGTCGCCATGCTTGCTTGTGCGCGTATCGGCGCTATCCATTCCGTTGTCTTTGGCGGATTTGCAGCCGCGGAACTCGCCACACGAATTGACGATTCCACGCCAAAGCTGATCATCTCCGCTTCCTGCGGCATCGAACCGGGGCGCGTGATTGCCTACAAGCCCCTGCTCGACAAGGCCATCGACCTCGCCCGTCACAAGGTCACTAAAACCGTTATCCTTCAGCGTGAGGAACTCAGCTGCGATCTGATCGAAGGCCGCGATTTCGACTATGCCACCACCGTGGGCGAGGCGAAGGCAATCGATGTGCAAGTGCCTTGCGAGCCGGTAGCTGCGACCGATCCGCTCTATGTGCTTTACACCTCCGGCACCACCGGCCAGCCCAAGGGGGTTGTTCGCGACAATGGCGGTCACATGGTGGCGTTGAAATGGTCGATGCAGAACCTCTACGGTATCGAACCCGGTGAAGTCTTCTGGGCAGCGTCCGATGTCGGTTGGGTCGTTGGCCATTCCTATATTGTCTATGGCCCCCTGCTCCATGGCTGCACCACCATTCTTTTCGAAGGCAAGCCCGTGGGCACGCCCGATGCCGGGACTTTCTGGCGGGTGATATCCGAGCACGGTGTCGCCGCACTTTTCACCGCACCCACCGCCTTCCGCGCCATCAAGAAGGAAGACCCGAAGGGCGAGTTTGTCGGCAAATACGACATGACGACGCTGCGCACGCTTTTTCTGGCTGGCGAGCGGGCCGATCCCGACACCATCCACTGGGCCGAAGACAAGTTGAAGGTTCCCGTGATCGACCACTGGTGGCAAACCGAAACCGGATGGGCAATCGCGGGAAACCCGGTCGGCCTTGGCACACTACCGGTCAAATATGGCTCACCGACAGTGGCAATGCCCGGCTATGACATGCGGGTGCTCGACGATGCCGGCCATCCGCTGGAGCCGAACCAGCTTGGCAATATTGTCGTCAAGCTGCCTTTGCCGCCCGGCTGCCTGCCAACATTGTGGCACGCCGACACGCGCTTCAAGGACGCCTATCTCGCGGAGTTTCCGGGCTACTACAAGACGGCGGATGCCGGTTTCATTGATGAAGACGGCTATCTCTACATCATGGCGCGCACCGACGACATCATCAACGTGGCCGGCCACCGGCTGTCCACCGGCGCGATGGAAGAGGTGATCGCCGAGCACAAGGATGTTGCCGAATGCGCAGTCATCGGAATAGCCGACAAGCTCAAGGGCCAATTGCCACTTGGATTTCTGATCCTCAATTCCGGCGTCAATCGTGACCCGGCCGAAATCGAGAAGGAAGTCGTGGCCCTGGTCCGAGACAAGATCGGTCCGGTGGCGGCATTCAAGCTGGCAATTGCCGTCAAACGCCTGCCCAAGACCCGTTCAGGCAAGATCCTGCGTGGCACCATGCAAAAGATCGCCGATGGCGAGGAATGGAAAATGCCTGCCACCATCGACGACCCTGCGATCCTCGACGAGATAGGCGAAACCCTCAAGGAAAGAGGCATTTCGGACTAACCGCGGCCGTTGATAGCTTCCTTTCAACCTTGACCTTGCGCCGGTATCGGCGCAGGTTCCGGGCCATTGGAATGCGGAATTGAATGCGCAGCAAGGGGCGTTTGATGGCAAGTGGCAAGACACTGGAAAACAAGGTTGCAATCGTTACCGGCGGAGCGCAGGGCATAGGCTATGCCATTGCTGAACGATATCTGCGCGAAGGCGCGGAGGTCGTGATCTGCGACATTGACGACGATCAGGGCGAGGCAGCAGAGACTGCCTTGCGCAAGATCGGACGTACCAAATACCTCCACTGCAATGTTGCGGAAAAACTCGACGTCCACAACATGGTCGCTTCGGCACTGGATGAGTTCGGCAA
>JAGRLM010000119.1 GCA_020441795.1 Nitratireductor sp. | reverse complement strand
ACGCTTGCCTGCATCATCTTCGCTTATACCGTCTGGCTGGCGCGTGGCCTTGCCCCCCATAGCGAAGGTGAAACGCCAACCCGGTTGATGGTTTTCGCGCCCCTGATCGTGTTTCTTGTTCTCACGCAGATATTCCTCGGTGGCCTTGTTGCAGGCCTTGATGCCGGGTTCGCCTTCAATGACTGGCCAACAATGGACGGTGCAGCCTGGCCATCCGGGCTGATGATCCTCGAACCGGCATGGCGCAATTTCTTCGAAAACCCGAAAACCGTGCAATTCGTGCATCGAATGTCGGCCTATGTGGTCTTTGCAGTGATCGTGCTGCAATGGCTCACGGTGCGCGGCAGCGATGCCATGGTGCCCCACAAGCGCCGTGTTGCACTACTCGCGATATTGGTCACATTGCAGGCCGCATTGGGCATCATCACACTGGTATTGCAGGTGCCGCTGCACTGGGCGCTTGCCCATCAGGCAGGCGCGGTGGTGCTTCTGGCATTCGCAGTCGCCCATTGGCGGGCGGTGGCAGGGCCTTATCCGGCGGTCACCGCAATCGAGGTGCGAAGTTGATCCCAGCTCTCATCGCGCCAGCATGATTTCCATGTTCTGGACAGCAGCGCCCGACGCGCCCTTGCCGAGATTGTCGAGCGATGCGACGAGGTTGACCTGCCCCTGTCCGGGTGTTCCCAGAACATAGAGCCGCATCCGGTCGGTGCCGCGCAATTCTTCCGGATCAAGTCTGCTGGCTTTCGCGCATTCGTCGCGTGAAACCACTTCCACAACACTTTGCCCCGAATAGTGCGATGTCAGGATTTCATGCACGGTTTCCAGCTCCGGCGAGCCGTTCAGCAAATCGAGATGCAGCGGCACATTGACCAGCATGCCCTGCGCATAGCGCGCGACATTGGGTGTGAAGATCGGCCGCCGCTTCAGCCCTGAGCGGGTGATGATTTCGGCCACATGCTTGTGGGCTAGTCCAAGCGCATAAAGATAGCTGGCCGATGCAATATGGTCCTCGCGGCTTGCATCTTCCATCTGTGCAATCAGTTGTTTGCCGCCACCTGTATAGCCAGACACCGCATTGATGGTGACAGGATATTGCGGCGGCATCACCTGGCTTTCCACGAGTGGCCTGAGCAAGGCTATGGCACCGGTTGAATAGCAACCGGGATTGGAAACATGTCTTGCCTTCGCAATGGCGTCACGCTGACCACGCGTGAGTTCTGCGAAACCGAAAGTCCATCCATCGGCAGTGCGGTGCGCTGTCGACGTGTCGATTATCCGTGTCGTTTCATTGCCCGCTTCCGCCAGCATGGCAACAGCCTCGCGGCTCGCATCATCTGGCAGGCAAAGGATTGCGATATCCGCGTCATTGAGCATCTGCTTGCGAAAATCGGCATTGCGCCGCTCCGCTTCGGGGATCGACAGGACCTCGATATCACTGCGTCCGTCAAGGCGCTGACGGATCTGCAAACCCGTCGTGCCATGTTCGCCGTCAATGAATATCCTGGGCTTGCTGCTCATCAGCCTGATCCGATTCTTTATGTTTTCCAATGGTTTGGCGGAGCTGCTGGATTCTGATTCAAAACCTTGGACTGTTGATTCTGAATCAGAACTTCAAGGCCCTAATCTTCCATTTCAGCGAGCTTCTCCGCGCGAAGCCCGAGCATATACATTGCCACGGCTGCACCTGCAATTGCCGTGATATCGGCATGGTCATAGGCTGGTGCAACCTCCACCACATCGGCGCCGCGAATGTCAAGAAAGCCCAGCTTGCGCAATACTGACAGCATCTTCGCGGATGACGGGCCACCTGCTACCGGCGTACCGGTTCCAGGTGCGTAAGCGGGGTCCAGGCAATCGATGTCGAATGTTACATAGCAGGGCTTGCTGCCAACCCGTTCGCGAATGGCTTCCGCAATTTCATGCGCGGTCATTTCCTCGACATCGTCGCCAAAGAGGATCTCGATGCCGAAATCGTCGGGTGCAACGGTACGGATGCCGATCTGTATGGAATGTGCCGGATCGATGATGCCCTCGCGCACCGCGCGGGTTACAAAGTTTCCGTGGTCAATGCGCTCGCCATCATCTGCCCATGTATCCTGATGCGCATCAAACTGCACCAGCGCCAGCGGCCCGTGCAATTCGGCATGGGCTTTCAGCAACGGCCAGGTAATATAGTGATCGCCACCCAGCGTGAACAGGAATGCTCCGGTTTCCAGCAGTCTTGTCGCTTCCCTTTCGATGATATCCGGCACTTCCCAGATACGGCCATAGTCGAAGGCGCAATCGCCATAATCGGCGACTGCCATCTTTTCAAAGATGTCCATGGCGAAGGGATATTGCGGATCATTGTCCATGATTGCCGAAGCGCGCCGGATTGCCTGCGGACCGAAACGCGCCCCCGACCGGTTCGAGACCGAGGTGTCGAGCGGAATGCCCCAGACGATCACGTCGGCGTCGTCCACGTCCTTGGTATACTTGCGCCGCATGAAGGATGTGACACCCGCATAGGTCGGGTCACCCGCCGCCCCCGTCAGATCGAGGGCGGTGATGGCATGATCGGCTGTCTTCTTCGCCATGGGTTTTCCTTATGGTATCAGCACTGTCTGGCCGGTTGTTCCGCGCCCTTCAAGCGCCTGGTGTGCCTTGGCTGTGTCCGCCAGCTTGAAGGTCTGATTGACTGCGATCTTCACCTTGCCTGAACCGATCATCGAGAACAGTTGCCTTGCACGCTTTTCAAGCTGCTCGCGCTCGGCGATGAAGGAAAACAGGGTAGGGCGGGTGGCAAACAGCGAGCCATTTGCAGAAAGGTCAGCCAGCTTGAAGTCGGTGATCGGGCCTGATGACTGGCCAAAGCTGACAAAGGTGCCGAACTTGCGCAGCACCTTGAGCGAGCCCGGATAGGTGTCCTTGCCAACCGAATCGTAGACGGCTGCCACACCCTTGCCCTTGGTGATCTTGTTGACCGCCTCGACGAAATCTTCCGAGCGGTAGTCAATGACATGCTTGTAGCCATTGGCCTTGGCAAGCTTGCACTTTGCAGCACCTCCCGCCGTGCCGATGGCAATGACGCCCTTGGTACGCAGCCATTGCCCGATGATGAGGCCCACGCCACCGGCCGCAGCATGCACCAGCACAGTGTCGCCCTTTTTCACCTTGTAGCAGTCATGGATGAGATATTGCGCGGTAAGGCCCTTGAGCATGGATGCCGCCGCCACTTCGTCGGCAATGCCCTTCGGCAGCTTTACCAGACGGTCGGCAGCAATCACGCGATGCGTCGCATAGGCCCCGCCCGGCAGCGTATAGGCCACCCGGTCGCCGGGCTTGAGGCTGGTCACGCCTGCGCCGACAACCTCCACGACGCCTGCACC
Source organism: Nitratireductor sp. (assembly GCA_020441795.1). GTDB lineage: Bacteria > Pseudomonadota > Alphaproteobacteria > Rhizobiales > Rhizobiaceae > BOKV01. The sequence goes on along the minus strand of JAGRLM010000119.1, from coordinate 2,657 downwards.
TTCCGAACCCAGAATGGCCGGATAGCCGCCCGGCGCAGGGTAGAGTCCGGTGCGCTGATAGACATCGATGAAATTGACCCCTATGGCCGTATGGCGGATCAGCACTTCTCCCTTTTTCGGCTTGGCCGGAACAAGCGCTTCCTTCTTGAAGACGGAAGCACTGCCCGCCTCATGCGCCACAATCGCAATGGGCTCGGCCATTTTGGTCCTGGCTGGCTTCGCCTTGGCTTTGCCTGCAGTTTTCGCCGCTTTCGTTGCCGGCTTTGCGGCCTTCTTTGGCGTGGTTGCCATGGTCATTTCTCCCGGGCCTCAGCCCCGTATGTGTTGTTGATCAAACCTTGAATGCTTCATCGACTTCGAGCTGCATCGCATTGACCGCGTGATTGGTCTTGCCCGCAAGCGCGATAACCCGCATCAGTTCCCCGTGCTGTTCTGCGCTCATGCCCTTGGCTTTTGCTGCAGCAGTATGGCTGTGAATGCAATAGCTGCATGCATTTGCCGCCGAAACCGCAATATAGATCATCTCCTTGGTCAGCGGGTCGAGCGTGCCTGGTCCCATGACCGCCTTTATCTCTTCCCAGACTGCCTTCATCTGTTTTGGATCATTGGCCAGCCCCCGCCAGAAATTGTTGATGAAGTTGGTATTGCGGGTCTTGCGGATATCGTCGAAGACGGCGCGCACTTCCGCGCTTGCCTCTTCATCTGTAATCATCGGCACGGTTGCCATGAATTTTCCTCCCGATTTGTGAGTGTTCAGGAAATCGCCAGCTTTGGCAATTCGTCAAGCCTGATCGCCAACAGCTTTCATTCTTCGCCACTTTTCGTATAGTTGCGCTGAACACGAAATTCGGGAGACTCAAGACATGACAATGCTGAAGAACCGCACGATCTGGACCTGGTTCGAAGGCGACTGGCACGAGGGAAATGTCATGATCATGGGCTCTGCCGACCACGGCACCTGGCTTGGTACCATGGTGTTTGACGGCGCTCGCGCCTTCGAGGGCGTAGCTCCGGACCTCGACCGCCATTGCGCCCGCGCCAACCATTCCTGTGTTGCAATGGGCATGAATCCGACAATCGAGACCGGCAAGATGATCGAGATCGCGAAAGAGGGGATCGCGAAATTCGACAAGGACGCGGCCCTTTATGTCAGGCCGATGTACTGGTCGCGCGAAGCGGGCGCAGTAACCGTTGACGCTGATCCTGATTCCACCGCCTTTGCGCTTTGCATCGAGGAGGCTTCACTTGGTGCTGGAGCCGGCTTCTCCGTCACCACCACCCGTTTCACCCGGCCGACGCTAGCGACTGCCGTGACCAATGCCAAAGCAGCTTGCCTTTATCCAAACAATGCCCGGATGCTGAAGGAAGCGCAGGAAAAGGGCTTCCAGAACGCCATTGTATGTGACGCGCTTGGCAATGTGGCGGAAACCGCCACTTCCAACATCTTCATGGCAAAGAATGGCGAGGTCTATACGCCGGTACCCAACGGCACTTTCCTCAATGGCATTACCCGCCAGCGGGTGATCAAGCTGCTGCGCGGAGCCGGAGTGACGGTCAACGAGACCGTGTTGACGCTTGATGACTTCCGCAATGCTGACGAAATATTTTCGACCGGAAATTACTCCAAGGTCACGCCCATCGTGAAATTCGACAATCACGAACCGGGGGCAGGGCCGTTCGCTGCCAAGGCACGTGAACTCTATTGGGAGTGGGCGCACTCGGCCTGACGCCAATGGCAATCCAGAAACAGGAAATTGCGGCCAACGAGATTCAGACCCAGCGCGCCAGGATGTTCGAGATCCTCGAACACGGCCGCAAGGGCACCGTATCGCAAATCATCGATTTCTCGATCATCTTTCTGATTCTTGCCAATGTGGCAGCTTCCGTCATCGAAACCGTGCCGCATATCCATGCCGAATATGGCCAGGCATTGCGCAATTTCGACCATTTCTGCGTTGCCGTCTTTATCGTTGAATATCTGGCAAGGCTTTGGGTAGCGCCCGAACATCCGATGATGCGCCGATCCAATGCCTTCATGGCCAGGTTGCGCACAGCAGGGACGCCGATGATGGTAGTTGATGCCATCGCCATCTTGCCGTTCTTCCTCGAGCTTGTCGCAGGCGTCGATCTGGGCGCAATCCGGGTCCTGCGGATTGTCCGATTCTATCGCCTGGCGCGCTATGCGCCTGCCATCATCACCATTGGTCGGGTGCTTGCCTCCGAATGGCGTTCGCTGCTGGGAAGTGCCGTCATCTTTGCCGGCCTGCTGCTGCTTTCATCAGTTGCAATGTATATTGCCGAGGGCGACCTGCAACCCGACAAGCTGGGTGACCTGCCATCCACCATGTGGTGGGCGGTCGTAACCCTTTCTACCGTCGGCTATGGCGATGTCACGCCGATCACCGTTGCGGGAAAGATCATTGCCGGTATCGTCATGGTGCTCGGCATCACCTTTTTCGCGTTGCCGGTCGGCATTATCGCCAACGGCTTCCAGGAAGAGATCAAACGCCGCGACTTCGTTGTATCCTTTGCGATGGTCGCGCGGGTGCCGCTTTTCAACAAGCTGGAAGCACCGCTGATTGCGCGCCTGGTCGGCATGCTGCATGCCCGAAAGTTTTCAGCCGGTGCCGTGATCGTATCGCGTGGCGACGCTGCCG
>JAGRLM010000118.1:8341-11612 GCA_020441795.1 Nitratireductor sp. | reverse complement strand
AGATCGGCAAGCATGTGCATCTTTCCGGCGGCGTTGGCATTGGCGGCGTGTTGGAGCCGATGCAGGCCGGCCCGACGATCATCGAGGACAATTGTTTCATCGGCGCGCGCTCTGAAGTTGTCGAGGGCTGTATTGTGCGGGAAGGTTCCGTGCTTGGCATGGGTGTCTTCATCGGCCAGTCGACCAAGATCGTCAATCGCGCGACGGGCGAGATCAGCTATGGCGAAGTGCCGCCCTATTCCGTCGTCGTGGCCGGATCAATGCCCGGCAAGCCGTTTCCCGATGGCACTCCCGGCCCGTCGCTTTATTGCGCGGTGATCGTCAAGACCGTCGACGAGAAGACCCGCTCCAAGACCGGCATCAATGAACTGCTGAGGGACTGAGCCATGGCTGAACCTGAAGAGCTACCCAAGCCGACCATTGGATGGGCACTTTTCGGATTCTCCGGCAGGATTGCGCGCCAGAGCTATATCCTTGGCGTTGTGCTGATGTTGCCGCTGTTCGGCATCGTCATTGCACAAATCCTGCAGGTTCAGGACAATGAGGCAGGTACGGTTTTCTGGGGCCTGATGTTCATCGGACTTTGCGTCATGTCCACCTGGTCGCTCGTTGCGCTCAGCGTCAAACGGCTCAATGACATCAACCGGCCCGGATGGCTGGCACTGGTGCTGTTCATTCCATGGCTCAACGCCCTTGCCGTAATGGCGCTGATGGCTGCGCCATCATGGCCACAGACCAACAGGCACGGCCCGCCGCCATTTCCCGACAGCAATTGAAAACCTTTCTTCAAGCTTTTCGTGGATTATGGCTCCATGCCATATCGAACGCTCAACCCTGACAAGATCATCGCGACGGCGGAAACCATTTCCATGCGGATCAGCGAGCGCTTTCCGCAGTCCGGCCTTGCGCGCGTCGGTTCGGAACTGGTGGCCATCGCGCGCGATGCCAAGAGCAATGCCGAGGCATTGGCCAAACCGATCTGGTGGCTCAGGGCGGTTGTCATAGCAACCATGGTCGCAGGCGCGCTGGTATTTGCCTTTGTGGGAACTTTCCTGTCCTTTGACCGCGTTGGTTCGGACGGTTTCGATTTTGTTCAGGGCATCGAGGCATCGATCAACATGCTGGTCCTGGTCGGCATCGGCTTTGTGACGCTTTACAAGGCGGAAGAACGCATCAAGCAGCGCAAGGTCCTTGATGGCCTTCACCCGTTGCGCTCGCTCATTCACATCATCGACATGCACCAGTTGACCAAGGATCCGGTTACACTGAAATCCGGCTTCAAGCGTACAGCCTCTTCGCCCGTCCGCTCGCTTTCGACTGCGGATCTGTCGCGCTATCTCGACTACTGCTCGGAAATGCTGGCGATCACCGGCAAGCTGGCGGCGCTTTATGCGCAGGCTGTTCCCGACCCGCAGGTGGTTGAAGCCGTCAATGATGTCGAGGGGCTGGGTTCAAACCTGAGCCGCAAGATCTGGCAAAAGATCATGCTGATCGAGCCGGAAAAGCCGATGTTGCGCAAGAAGGGCTGATGCCTGCATTGACGCCTTGCACGCCTCGCAATAATGCTGGCGCATGACCAGTCAGCTCTCACGTTCCGCCGAAATCCTTGCCACCCTCATCCGCTGTCCGTCGGTGACACCTGCCGAAGGGGGTGCGTTGTCGGCGCTGGAAGCCATGCTGTTGCCGCTTGGCTTTCGTGTCGAGCGTCCTGTCTTCAGCGAGGAAGGAACGCCCGATGTCGAAAACCTCTATGCGAGACTGGGTGATACGGGTCCGCATCTGATGTTTGCCGGGCATACGGATGTCGTGCCACCGGGCCCCGAGGCATCGTGGAGCCTGCCGCCATTTTCAGGCGAGGTACGCGACGGAAGGCTCTACGGGCGTGGCGCTGTCGACATGAAAGGCGGAATTGCCTGCTTCATCGCAGCGGTGGAAGCGCATATTGCCAGCCATGGAAGGCCCGATGGGTCGATATCGCTGCTGATCACCGGCGATGAGGAAGGACCATCGGTCAATGGTACGGACAAGCTGCTGAAATGGGCAGCCGACAAGGGTGAAAAATGGGATGCCGCGATTGTTGGCGAACCATCGAACCCGAAAGTTATGGGTGACGCCATCAAGAATGGCAGGCGCGGCTCTATGTCGGGGCGCATCATCGTGACGGGAGTACAGGGCCATTCCGCCTATCCGCATCTGGCCGACAATCCGGTTCACGCCATGGTTGATCTCGTCAACGCCTTGATCGGCGACCCTTTTGACGCCGGCACTGATCTGTTCCAGCCGACCAATCTGCAAATCACCTCCATCGATACCGGAAATTCGGCAACCAATGTCATTCCCGGTGAAACGAGAGCCGCGTTCAATGTCCGCTTCAACGACACCTGGAGCGGCGAGACCTTGCGGGCCGAAATCCTGCGCCGTCTTGATGCGGGGGCAAGAAGCGGCAAGCTTCGCCAGGGTCACCAGGAACCTGTGAATTTTCGCGTCGAGTGGGTGGGCCGGGTCAGTCCGGTTTTCTTGACCCGGGATGACAAGCTCATTGGCACATTGGGCGATGCGATTGAAGCCGAAACCGGAAGGCGGCCGGAACTTTCCACCGGTGGCGGTACATCGGATGCACGTTTCATCAAGGATTATTGCCCGGTAGTGGAATTCGGGCTGGTCGGGCAGACCATGCACCAGATTGACGAGCATGTTGAACTGGCAGATCTCGAAACACTGACCCGGATCTATGGCCGCTTCATCGAAGACTGGTTCAGCCGAACGGCATAAGGAATTGAGCCGTGGACTTTGTTGCAAGCCTCGAAGAGCTTGAAGCCGTTTATGGCCAACCGGGGGAAACCTCACTGGCGAAGGAAACCATCGGCGTCATCCCGCAATATCGCGCCTTCATCGAAGCCTCGCCATTTTGCGCCCTGGCCACCATCGGGCCTGAAGGAATGGACTGTTCTCCACGCGGGGATGTGGCGGGTTTTGTTCGCGTGCATGACGAGCGAACGCTGATGATGCCGGACCGGCGCGGCAATAATCGGACCGATTCACTGCGCAATCTTATTCGCAATCCGAATGTGGCGCTGATGTTCATGGTACCGGGTTCGACGAACTGCCTGCGTGTCAACGGCACTGCGAGAGTGACATTTGATCGGCAACTATGCGCCAGCTTCGAAATCGCCGGCAAGGCGCCGCGCTCGGTTGTGGTCATCCGCACGGATGCCGTTTACTTCCAGTGCGGCAGGGCAATTCTGCGGTCGCATCTTTGGGAGCCGGGGGC
>JAGRLM010000118.1:0-8285 GCA_020441795.1 Nitratireductor sp. | reverse complement strand
GGGCGTGTCGGCGGCGATGACTATGATCGCGAATGGAGCGGGCGGGCGGTTTCCACCCTGTGGTAGCTCACTCGCGCATATTGGTCGCGGCTTCCGCATAGCCTCCACCTGCGCCATCGAGAAAATGCATGTGCGAATCCTCCAGGATTGACGGCACATAGCAGGTGAGCACAGCGCTTTCCTGAACGCAGATGCCATAGCGAATGCGCTTCTCCTCGCGCAATTTCTCCAGCCTGTCGGTCAATTGTGACAAACCCTCGGCGGAGAGGGATACGGTCATGCGCAAGCCGTCCTGGAACTTGCGGAAATCCGTATTAAGCGCGGTGACTTCCCTGTAGCGGGCCGGATCGAAACCACCGATCCTGATGCCGGTCCGGTCAAGCAGCCATGCAATCAGCGTAACGAAATAGAGCAGGCGCCTTTGCGCAGGCAGCGATTTTTCTCCCCTGCTGGCGCGTGCCTCATAATCGAGGCCTTCAGGCGGCCATTTGAAACCCGGTCCCTTCCTTGGCATCGGGTTTGACTGTTCGGCGCCATCATTGCCGATTGCCACAAGTTCCCTTGCGATCGCCGCAAATGGCTCGGCACTGATCGTTGGCGACGGCTCGACAATGAGCGAAACAATGTTGCGTCCCACTTCCCGGATCGGCGTCCAGCGACAGGAAAGACCCTCGAGGTCCGGTCTTGAACCCTGTGCGGCCATGCCGATTCGAAATTCACCAGCCTTCATCAGCTTTTCGGCATGCGAAACGCCGCCGCCATTGAAGGCAAAATTGGTGACTGCCGGCGATACGCGCACCGGTTTGACGCGAACATCAAATCCATCGGCCCTGACTTTCGAGACCGGAACGATGGCAAGCCGCAAGTCCAGGTCCAACTCTTCGGATGCAAAGGTCGCGGTTTTGCCCATGGCATCGGCAATCATGTCGCGCTCCTGGGGCGCAAAGGCGAGTGCTGCGCCATCGCCGCCAAAAACGAAGGGAATGTCGCGGCTGTCGAGAGCGTTCATCACGGCTGAAATCATGGCCACGCCAGCCATGTTGACGGCCTTGTAGCGCCCGGCTGCAATTGCCTTGCGTGAGCCGACAACGTCGGAGACGGCAATCAGCCAGTCATCGGGAACCGGAATGAAAGAGGCGTCGTCAAACGCGCTGGAAAAGTCATCTGCGACTTCAAGCGCCTTCGAAAATGCTTCGGTGGCCGAAGGCATGAACTCTCTCCCCTGTCCAACCCCTGATCAGTCAATGTGGGGGCGATGAGGGATGAGCGCAACCACGCATCGAGCGTTATTCGTCGTAGTCCACCTGTGTCAGATAGAGACCGCAGGAGGGCGCGACCGGCCCGCACGCCTTGCGGTCTCGTGCTTCCAGCGCAGCCGCGAGATCACTGGAAGTCCATTTGCCCTCGCCCACGCGCTTCAGCGAGCCAACCATGGAGCGCACCTGGTTGTGAAGGAAAGAGCGGGAGATAGCCACAATCTCGATTTCCTGATGGCTGCATCGGCGCACATCGAGAACCTCGAGCGTCTTGATCGGGGATTTGGCCTGACAATTGATCGAGCGGAAGGTGGTGAAGTCATGATGGCCAACCAGCACCTGGGCAGCATTGTGCATGGCTTCCACGTCCAGTGCCTTCTTCACATGCCAGGCGCGGTCACGCTCAACCGTCAGATTGGCCCATCGGTTGATGATGCGATAGCGGTAGTGGCGGCGGCGGGCCGAGAAGCGGGCATCGAAACTGTCCGCGACCCGGCTGCATTCGAGAATGGCGATGCGGTGATCGGCAAGTTTCAGAATTCCGTTGAGTGCCTCGCTGACCTTTTCCGCGCGCCATTCATCCTGCAGATCGACATGGGCAACCTGGCCCAGCGCATGGACCCCCGTATCGGTGCGGCCCGCGCCAAACAGCGTGACTTCATGACGGGCGAAACCAAAGACCGCTTCCTCGATGGCCTGCTGAACAGTCATCATTCCCGCCTGGCGCTGCCAGCCGAAATATTGCGTGCCGTCATATTCGATGAGCAGGCGATAGCGCGGCATCAGTGAATGACCGAACCGGCATCTACCCGGTTTCCAGCAAGGAAGGCGTCAACATTGGCGGGCTGCTTGCCTGCACGCTGAAGCCGGAGGATGCGGACCGAGCCGCTGCCACAGGCGATTGACAGCTTCTCGTCGATCACCGTGCCGGGCGTTGCAGCAATCACAGCCGACCCAAGGGTGGAACCCAGTACCTTGACGCGCTCACGCCTGCCCTGAAATTCCATCTCGCACCAGGCGCCGGGAAAGGGAGACAATCCGCGAATGTGGTTGTGAACCGTGTCGGCAGGCTGCGTCCAGTCGATCCGGCTTTCCGCCTTGTCGATCTTGGCAGCATAGGTCACACCCACGTCAGGCTGCGGAGCAAGCGTGAGCGTGCCGGCTTGAAGGGCTGCTACCGCCTGAACGATCAAAGTACCGCCGATATCTGACAATGCGTCGTGCAATTCGCTGGCAGTCATGTCCGGCGCAATTGGCAAAGCATGGCGCAATGCCATGTCGCCAGTATCCAGGCCTTCATCCATCTTCATGATGGTGATGCCGGTCTCGGTATCCCCGGCCATGATCGCGCGCTGGATGGGTGCCGCACCGCGCCATCGCGGCAACAGTGAAGCGTGGATATTGAAGCAGCCAAGACGCGGAGCCATCAGCACCGGCAAGGGCAGGATCAGCCCATAGGCAACAACAACCGCCAGGTCCGCATCCAGACCGGAAAAGCGTTCCTGCTCGACCTTGTCGCGAAGTGACGATGGATGAAGAACCGGGATGGCATTGTCCTCGGCAGCCAGATGAACGGCAGACTTGCGCAATTCCATTCCGCGACCAGCCGGACGCGGCGGCTGGGTATAGCAGGCGACAATATCATGGCCGGCGGCAACAAGGGCCAGCAGGGCCGGAACGGAGAATTCCGGCGTTCCCATGAAGATGATGCGCAGGCTCATAGCGGTTCCGTTCGGTTGACGGCAGTCAAGGCGCTTCAAACGGGTTTAATCGGTTGCGGTCAAGACCGACCACCGAAGAAAACCGCTTCAAACCGCCGGCAAGGCCGAAAGCTAGCCGATCATGCGGTTGGTTGCAGGCTTGCTCCTGGCCAGCTTGGTGAATTTGCGGATGACCATGTCGCGCTTCAGCTTCGAGATGTGATCGATGAACAACTTGCCATCAAGATGGTCGATTTCGTGCTGAAGGCAGGTCGACAGAAGGCCGTCAGCCTTCAATTCCTGTTGTTTGCCATCCCGGTCGAGATAACGGACAACGCAGGCCGCCGGACGTTCAACCTCGGCATAATATTCGGGTATGGAAAGGCAGCCTTCCTCATAAAGCGACGGCTCATCGGACAAGGAAACGATTTCGGGATTGATCAGAAAGATCGGATCGCGCCCGTCATCCGCATCGTCGTCATTGTCACCGCGCAGGGGCTTGCCTTCGTTTTCCTCTTCCTTGCGGGAGCGCTTGGCAACATCCACAGTCACGACGCGCAACGGCTCGCCGATCTGAATGCCGGCAAGGCCGATACCCGGCGCGGCATACATGGTCAGCAGCATGCTATCGAGCAGCTTCAGCAACTCGGCGTCAATGCGCTCCACCGGTTTTGATACCTGGCGAAGAATCGGATCGGGAATTTGAATGATGGGCCTGATAGCCATGGCCTGCCTTTGAACTTCAACACTTCGCTTCAGATATGAAAAGCCGTCCAACGGGTCAAGGCAATCGAGCATGTCGTATGGCCGGCGCGTTCAAAATTCCTGTTTTGTTCTATTCCTGAACCAGAGAATCAACTATGGTCCTGCCATGCAGCAAACGGCTTTTTCACTCGAGCACGTCCTTGCGGAACCGATGTTTCGCATTGGTAACCGCGATATCACGCTTGGCATGGTGCTGATTGCCATGGCGCTTGTGGTCATTGCCTTTCTGCTGGTGCGCATTGTTGCTGCCTACAGGAACGGGCAAAGGCTTGCCGGCGAAAAGGCGGCGGCTGCCGAGCGCGCACGCGAAGCGGAAATGCGTATGGCCGAACTTGTCGCCAGCCAGAACGAGTTGACCGGGCGGATGCAGACGCTGAGCGAAATATTTTCCACCCGCCAGGGCGACATGATGCGACTGGTGGATGAGCGTCTTTCCAACATGTCCGGCAAACTGGGCGAATCGATCACGCAGACCACGAAGTCCACGCATGAAAGCCTTGCCAAGCTGCAGGAACGCCTTGCCGTCATCGACAGCGCGCAGAACAACATTACCGCGCTCACCGGGCAGGTCGTCGAATTGCAGAACATTCTTGCCAACAAGCAGACGCGCGGCGCATTCGGCGAGGCACGCATGGCAGCCATCGTCGAGGACGGATTGCCGCGTGGTGCCTATGCCTTTCAGGCGACGCTCTCGAACGGTGCCCGACCGGACTGCCTGGTTTTCATGCCGAACGAATCGCCCGCCCTCGTGATCGACGCCAAGTTCCCGCTTGAAGCGTGGAATTCCATCCGCCGCGGCGAAACGCCGGATGAGAAGAAGGTGGCGACGCAACAGTTTCGCCGCGATGTCGAGACCCATATCAAGGCGATTTCCGAGAAATATCTCATTCAGGGTGAGACACAGGACACAGCCTTCATGTTCGTGCCCTCTGAATCGATTTTCGCGGAGATCCACGAGAATTTCGAGGCCGTCGTCCAGCGTGCCCATCGCTCGCGCGTGGTGATCGTGTCGCCCTCGTTGCTAATGCTTTCCATCCAGGTGATACAATCCGTGTTGAAGGACAGCCGCATGCGCGAGCAGGCGCATCTGATACAGGGTGAAGTGATCCGCCTCATGGAGGATGTGTCACGGCTTGACGATCGCGTTCGCAAATTGTCAGCGCATTTCACCATGGCGCAGAAGGATGTCGAACTGATTGTCACTTCGGCTGACAAGGTGACACGGCGCGGCACCAGAATTGCCGAGCTGGATTTCGAGGATGTGCGCAAGGCCGAGGAAGCCAAGACGCGGCTCAGGGCTGTCGAATGAATGCAGCAACAAGGCTTGGGTTGATTGGCAGTGCACAGACATTTCCGATGCAATTTGTTCGAAAAGTGCTTAAACTTTCAGCCTGATGCCTTGATTTTGGTGCTTCGCAGCGATTCGAGCGCGACTTCCATGATCTCGTCGATATGGTCGCGCATTTGCGTGTGTGCCGCCACGGGATCCTGGCGTGCAATGGCGTCGACGATTGCGCGGTGACGCATCATCGCCTTGTCCGCTTCTTCGGGATAAACGGAGATCAGCTCCATATCGAACGGCAGCGGGCTCATGATCATTGGCGAGATCAGCCGCGACATCGCGGAAGCAAGACGATTGCCGGAGACTGCGGCAATCGCTTCATGGAAGTCGATATCAAGCCTTCGGTATTCAACAATCGAACCCGGCTTGTCGGGCACCACTCTCTCCATCCTTGCGATGATGGATCGGAGTTGATCCATCTGGGCATCACTGCGATCCAGCGCGGCCATATAGGCCCAGTCGGATTCGAGGGCGCGACGAATGCCAAACCAGTCTCTCAATCGTCCGATCTGGAAGTGGCTGGTAAAGCGGCCGAATTCACCCGGTGGCAAGCCGATGACATAGTTGCCGGAACCCTGGAAAGAGTCGAGCAAACTGGCTTCCCGCAGCATTTTCAGCGCGGCGCGAACCGTTGTCCTGGAAACATCATATTTCTTGCAAAGTTCTGCTTCCGTTGGAAACGGCAGCCCGGCTTTCAAGGTCCCGTCAAGGATTGCCGTTATCAATTGCGAAAAGATCTTTTCCCTTATCGTGGCCACACAAGCCCCCATCACACGTAACACCATGGGTCATTTGTATCATGCGCAGAGGAATTCAATGGCAAAGACAATGTATTCAATGAAGAAGTTGTGACGATGCAGCTTGATCCGCTCAAAAAACGCTGCGGCTGCGAATGGCGGCTGAAAGCGTTCCCTCATCAAGATAGTCGAGTTCACCGCCAACCGGCACTCCATGGGCAAGACGACTGACTTTCACATTCGTCCCCGCCAGCTGGTCCGCAATATAATGGGCTGTCGTCTGGCCTTCGACCGTTGCGTTAACGGCGATGATCACTTCGCGGACTTCACTGTCGCCAGTACCCGAGATCACCCGATCTACCAGACTGCGAATGTTGAGATCCTCCGGACCGATCCCGTCCAGGGGAGACAGGGTTCCTCCCAGCACATGATAAAGGCAGTTGGCTGCACCGGCGCGCTCCAGCGCCCAGAGGTCGGAAATGTCCTCGACCACGAGCAGGATATGCCGGTCACGGCGCGGGTCGCGACAAACGGTGCAGGGGTCGACAGTGTCCGCATTTCCGCAAACCGGACAAATGACCACCTTCTCACAGGCGTCCGCCGCAGCAGCCGCCAATGGCGCCAGCAGCTGATCACGTTTCTTGATGAGGTGAAGCGCTGCACGGCGGGCAGAGCGAGGCCCAAGCCCCGGCAGTTTTGACAGGAGCTGGATGAGTTTTTCGATTTCGGGGCCGGCAACGCGCTTTGACATTCCGCTTGGAAGCCCGCGATCAGAAAGGCAGCTTCATGCCCGGCGGCAATGGCAGGCCGGCGGTCAGTTCCCTTGTCTTTTCCGCCATTGCCTCTTCAACCTTTTCCTTGGCAGCGTTATGCGCAGCAACGATCAGGTCTTCGAGGATATCGCCCTCGCCTTCCTTGAGCAAAGAGGGGTCGATCTCAACCGACTTCATCTGCCCCTTGCCGCTCAGCGTGACCGTGACCATGCCGCCGCCAGCACTGCCTGACTGTTCCATTTCGCCCAGGCTTTCCTGCATCTCCTGCATTTTTGCCTGCATTTCCTTGGCCTGCTTCATCAGGCCCAGAATGTCTTTCATCTGTTCAGTCCTCGTATTGCGACTGTTTGCTCAGTCAAAAAATTCATCCATGCGGGGGTCTGTCTCGTCCGGCACATCGGACTGCGGTTCCGACAGGAGATTCGGCAAATCCCCGGGATTTTCCCTGATCTTCACGTCGACAATCCGGGCACCGGGAAACCGCTGCAATATGGCGTCAACCGCAGGGTTGGCAAGTGCCTGCTCGGCCCGGTCCCTGACCTCTGCCTTTTCGGCTTCCTCGAGCGTCGGCTGGCCACCCTCACGGCTGGTGACAACCATCCAGCGCCGACCGGTCCATTCCTGCAGGCGGTTGGACAGATCGGTGATGAAATTGTGCGGCGTGTTCTCCGTCAGGTTCACCTCGATCTTGCCGTCGGCAAAGTTCACTAGCCGAACATTGCGCCGCAAGAGCGTTCTGATGCGGATGTCGCGCTTGTCTTCGGCGAGGAGAATGAGTTCATCAAAGCTGTTGAGCACAAGCGCTTCGCCGAGCGCTTCGGGTTGCGGCCTGGGCCTTGGTGGCGACAGCTCGCTTGCCCGTGCCTGCGGCCCACTGCCTGTGGCCTGTGCGGTGGATGGAAACGCAGCCTGCATCTGCGGACGCTGGCCAACAGGGGCTGAGACGGCTGATGCCGTTGTGCCCGGTTGCAATTGCCGCGATGGGGCTGGCCCGCGGGGTGCAGCCTCAACTCCGTCCGTTTCGGGCTGCATTCGTGCCAGTTCGTCGGGTCCCGGCAGCGATGCGGCATGGGTGAGGCGCACGAGTACCATGTCGGCGGCAGCAAGCGGGCGCTCGCTCGACTCGATCTCTTGAAGCCCCTTGACCAGTATCTGCCAGGCCCGGGCCAGCGCCCTGACCGACAGCTTGCCGGCAAATTCCGCCCCGCGCCTGCGTTCTGCCTCCGACAGCGATGCATCAGCGGCAGCGTTTGGCACATATTTGAGCCGCGTTACATAATGGATGAAATCGCCGAGATCGGTCATCACGACATGCGGGTCAGCCCCCAGATCATACTGGTCGCGCATTTCATCAAGTGCCGCGCCGATCTCGCCCTTCATGACCATTTCGAAAAGGTCGATGACACGGGCGCGATCCGAAAGGCCAAGCATCGAGCGCACCTCGGCAGCGCCCACTGTGCCCGAACTGTGCGCAATCGCCTGATCGAGAATGGACAACGCATCGCGAACCGAGCCTTCGGCAGCACGCGAGATCATGGCAAGCGCATCATCCTCGATTGCAATGCCTTCAGCCTTGGCGATCTTTGACAAATGTTGTGAAAGCAGTCCGGCGTCGATGCGGCGCAGATCGAAACGCTGGCAGCGCGACAGGACCGTGACCGGCACCTTGCGGATTTCCGTGGTGGCAAAAATGAATTTCAGATGCGCTGGCG
>JAGRLM010000011.1 GCA_020441795.1 Nitratireductor sp. | reverse complement strand
AACCAGATCCGCATGAAGATTGGTGTGATGTTCGGTTCGCCGGAAACGACGACGGGCGGCAATGCGCTGAAATTCTATGCCTCGGTTCGCCTCGACATCCGCCGTATTGGTGCGGTCAAGGATCGCGATGAGGTCGTGGGCAACCAGACCCGCATCAAGGTCGTCAAGAACAAGCTGGCCCCGCCATTCAAGCAGGTCGAGTTCGACATCATGTATGGTGAGGGTGTCTCGAAGACCGGGGAACTGGTTGATCTGGGTGTCAAGGCAGGCATTGTCGAGAAATCCGGTGCATGGTTCTCCTATAATTCGGAGCGCCTGGGTCAGGGCCGTGAAAATGCCAAGCAGTTCCTGCGCGACAACCCGGCTGTTGCTGCCGAGATCGAGCTTGCCCTGCGCCAGAATGCCGGCCTCATTGCCAATACGCTGCTGGAAGGTGGCCCCGGTGACGAGGATGGTGGCAATGATTTTGATGATGCTGCCGAAGGCTGATTGACGAATTCTCCGGAAGCCGTCGCCTCTTTTCCCTTCCGGTTACTGCCGCGGGCTTTCGGGTTCATGCCTTAAAGCCTGCGGTTTTTTGTCGTTTGCCACGCGGTTTTTCGCAACAGGGTTGAACTGTCATGAATTGGCTGGGCGGATCCGGATGCATCCGGCCGCAAAATTAGTGGCATGCAATGGTGCGCGCTGTTCGCAACGCTTCCATTTGTTGCCGGGTTGCTCTAAATGGCGGGTTCACCACTTATCACCCGCAAACCTGACAATCCGGACTGAACCATGAGCAGCGTCAATGATATCCGCTCCGCCTTCTTGAACTATTTCGGCAAGAACGGCCATGAAGTCGTGGCGTCGAGCCCGTTGGTGCCGCGTAATGACCCGACGCTGATGTTCACCAATGCCGGCATGGTCCAGTTCAAGAACGTCTTTACGGGTCTGGAGAAGCGGGACTACTCTCGCGCGGCAACATCGCAGAAATGCGTACGCGCCGGCGGCAAGCATAATGATCTCGACAATGTCGGTTATACCGCGCGACATCACACCTTTTTCGAGATGCTAGGCAATTTCTCCTTTGGTGACTATTTCAAGGACAATGCCATTGAGCTCGCCTGGAAGCTGATCACGGAAGAGTTCGGGCTCGACCGGAACAGGTTGCTGGTCACGGTCTATCATGAAGATGATGAGGCATTCGGTCTTTGGAAGAAGATTGCGGGGCTTCCGGAGGATCGCATCATCCGGATTGCCACCAGCGACAATTTCTGGGCAATGGGCGATACCGGACCATGCGGGCCGTGTTCGGAAATCTTCTACGACCATGGTGATCATATCTGGGGTGGGCTGCCAGGAAGTGCCGAGGAAGATGGCGACCGGTTCATCGAGATTTGGAACCTCGTTTTCATGCAATTCGAGCAGGTTACCAAGGATGAGCGGGTTTCGCTTCCAAGGCCGTCCATCGATACCGGCATGGGTCTCGAGCGCATCGCGGCCGTGTTGCAGGGCCAGCACGACAATTATGATATTGACCTGTTCAAGGCGCTTATTGCGGCGAGTGTCGAGGCGACCGGTGTTGCAGCGGAAGGTGCCAATCGGGCGAGCCATCGCGTCATTGCCGATCATTTGCGCGCCTCATCCTTTCTGATTGCCGATGGTGTTCTGCCGTCGAATGAGGGGCGCGGTTATGTGCTTCGCCGTATCATGCGGCGTGCCATGCGCCATGCGAGCCTTCTGGGCGCGCGTGATCCACTGATGCATCGGCTGGTGCCTGCGCTCACGGCGCAGATGGCGGGTGCCTATCCCGAACTGGAGCGCGCGAAGTCACTGATCACCGAGACATTGCTGCTGGAGGAAACCCGGTTCCGCAAGACGCTCGAGCGCGGTCTCGGGCTTCTGGCCGACGCAACGCAAGGCATGGACAAGGGCGCTGAACTCGATGGTGAAACGGCATTCAAGCTGTATGACACCTATGGTTTTCCGCTTGACCTGACGCAGGATGCCTTGCGCCAACGCGGCATCGCCGTTGATACGGATGGCTTCACTACCGCGATGGAGCGCCAGAAGGCCGAGGCCCGTTCGCATTGGGCGGGGTCGGGTGATGCTGCCGACGAAAAGGTCTGGTTCACGATCCGCGACCGGTGTGGATCAACCGAGTTTCTCGGTTATGAGACGGAAGCCGCAGAAGGTGTCGTTCAGGCACTGGTTGCCGATGGAGCAGAGGTCGAAAGCGTTTCTGCGGGAAGCCAGGTTGCCATCATTGTCAACCAGACACCATTTTATGGCGAATCAGGCGGCCAGATCGGCGATAGTGGCGAGATCCGTTTCGAAGGCGGCGTTGCGCGGGTAAACGACACCAAGAAGAAGGGTGAAGGGCTTTTCGTGCATTTCGCTGAGGTGCTTTCCGGTACCTTGAAACGCGGTACCGCAGTAGAGCTCGAGGTTGATCACAAGGGCCGGGCAGGGGTGCGTGCGCATCATTCGGCAACCCATTTGCTGCATGAGGCATTGCGTGAAGTGCTGGGAACCCATGTTGCGCAGAAGGGGTCGCTGGTAGCTCCCGATCGGCTGCGTTTCGACTTTTCCCACCCCAAGGGAATTTCGAGCGAAGAGCTTGCCGAGATCGAGGAAATCGCCAATGACGTGGTGCGCCAGGCCGCACCTGTCAGCACCCGGCTGATGGCGGTTGACGATGCCATTGCACTTGGCGCCATGGCGCTGTTCGGAGAGAAATATGGCGACGAGGTTCGCGTGGTCTCGATGGGCATGGCAACGCGCGGCGAGAAGGCTGGCAAGACCTATTCGCTGGAATTGTGCGGCGGCACGCATGTCCGCAATACCGGCGAAATCGGTTTGATCCGGGTTTTGGGCGAAGGGGCTGTTGCGTCCGGTGTTCGGCGCATCGAGGCGCTGACCGGCAATGCCGCGCTTTCCTACCTCGAAGAACAGGACAGCCGCGTCAAGGAGATTGCGTCCGTGCTCAAGGTGCCAGCGGCAGATACCGCGGCGCGCGTGGCGAGCCTTGTGGAGGAGCGGCGCAGGCTGGAACGCGAATTGGCGGATGCCCGCAAGAAGCTGGCGCTGGGTGGTGGTGGCAATGCCGGTGCCGACCCTGTGCGCGAAGTCAACGGCGTGAAATTCCTGGCGCAGGTTGCGCCCGGTGTTTCGCCCAAGGACCTCAAGGGACTGGTCGATGAAGCCAAGCAGCGCATTGGTTCCGGTGTGGCGATGATGGTCGCTGTCGCGGACGATGGCAAGGCAGCAGTGGTGGTCGGGGTGACGCCAGACCTGACCGGCAAGCTCAATGCCGTTGACCTTGTACGGGCTGCATCAATCGCATTGGGCGGGCAGGGTGGCGGTGGCCGTCCCGACATGGCGCAGGCAGGGGGTCCCGATGGTGACAAGGCGCAAGCTGCGATCGAGGCTGTCGAAGGACTGCTGAAGGCATAACGCCTGAAATGCTGATTTGCTGATAAAAAAAGCGCCCCACATTTGCGGGGCGCTTTTCTTTTTTGCACTCAGATGGATTTTGCCAAGAGTTTTAGCCCATTGCCTTCTGCAGGTTCTCATCGATCTTGTCGAGGAAGCCGGTGGTGGACAGCCATGGCTGGTCCGGCCCGATCAGCAGTGCCAGGTCCTTGGTCATGTAGCCACCTTCGACGGTGGAAATACATACCTTTTCAAGCGTTTGCGAGAATTTCATCAAGGCATCGTTGTCATCGAGCTTGGCCCGGTGCGCAAGCCCGCGTGTCCAGGCAAAGATCGAGGCGATGG
>JAGRLM010000117.1 GCA_020441795.1 Nitratireductor sp. | reverse complement strand
TTGCCCAGGCGGCGCAGTTTGAGTGCGGTCTTGCCGAGCGACAGCAATTGCGCCCAGTTGTTGCCCTCGAATGCTGGTGGCGGGTTGGCAATCATCCCCGACAGGGCCTGGGCCTGACGCACCAGCCGGGTATGCATCTGAGCAAAATGTGTTGCTTCTTGCGGCGAAACGCCCGTGACGGTTTTACCCGTGACACGGATTGTTTGCGCATTCGGGTTGGCGATCAGGGTTTCGACCGGCTTTGTGGCTAGTTCGATGCCCAGCGCCTTCGAAACCTGAGGATGCAAGCCGAAGGGCAGGGGTGCAATGCGGAATGCCGCGTCACCGAGCAGTCCACCCGAGTGCTCTCTGCCTTCAAGCACGATGGTTTTCAGCCCCTTGCGCGCGAGCATGGCGGCGGCAACAAGGCCGTTGTGCCCGGCGCCAATGACTATGGCGTCATAGACTTTACTCATGCTGCTTGCCCCATATCGATCTTCTTGCCGAGATCAAGCAGGATCTCGCGTGCAGCATTGGCACCGGGCGCGCCCATGACGCCGCCGCCTGGATGCGTGGACGAACCGCACATATAAAGGCCGTTTATCGGGGAACGGTATTGGGCATAGCCGGGAACCGGACGGTTGAACAGCAACTGGTCGAAAGTCAGTTCACCCTGGAAGATATTGCCTTCGCTGAGTCCGGTCTCGTTTTCGATATCGAGCGGTGTTCGCACTTCCTTGTGAACGATCAGATTGCGAAAATCGGGACTGTGCCTTGCGATTTTCGAAATCACGGTTTCGGCAAAGGCCTCGCGATTTTTGTCGTCCCATTGGCCGTCCGCGAGATGGTATGGCGCATATTGCACAAACACCGTTGCATAGTGTTTGCCAGGCGGGGCCATTGTCGGGTCAATCTGGGTCGGGATAAGGAAGTCGACATAGGGGCTTTGGGACCAGCGACCTTCCTTCCAGTCATCATAGGCGCGCTCGATTTCCAGCATGTCGTCCAGAAAATGCAGATCGCCTCTGAGACAGCGCGCATCCCTGGCGACGCCGCTGAAGCTCGGCATCCCATCGAGCGCGATGTTGAGCTTGCCCGATGAGCCACGAAAACGGTATCGCTTCACAGCCTTTACAAAGTCGGATGGCAGGTCTGCCTCGTTTGTGTGTTCTACGAAAGTTCGGCGCACATCCATACCCGACACGACAATGGGTGCGGTGAATTCATCGCCGTTTTCGAGGACGATGCCGCGTATCTTTCCATTGCGAACCGTGAAGTGGTCGATGCCTGATCCGGTGCGGATTTCTCCACCGGAAGCGGTAAACGAAGCTGCCATTGCCTTGGTGATTGCACCCATGCCGCCACGGGCAAAACCCCATGCGCCAATGGAGCCGTCGACTTCGCCCATATAGTGGTGCAGGAGCACATAGGCAGTGCCCGGCGAATAGGGGCCAAGACCGGTGCCAATGATTCCGGAACCGGCGATATGGGCCTTGATGATGTCGGTCTCGAAATACTGGTCGAGAAATTCAGCGATGGACATTGTCCAGAAGCGCACCGTTTCCGCCATTTCACGCGGGCCGAGTCCATGGAAGCGCTTGCCTATGTAAAGCAGTTCCGAAATGTCGCGAGGTCGCAACCGGACTGGGTCAGGCGCGGTGCGCATCAGCAGCGGCTTGATGAATTTGCATTGGCGCATGACAGCGCGTGAATAGCGCTCATAGCCTTCGGCATCGCGCGGCGAATGGCGGGTAATTTCACGGCGAAGAGCATCGTGGTCGGATGCATAGGAAAAGTATTCGCCGGTTGAATTGAAGGTTGCTCCGCTCTCATATGGAATGACCTGAAGTCCGAATTTCGGCAATTCCAGCGCCCTGATGATTTCTGGCCGCAGCAGCGAGCACACATAGGAGCAATTGGAATAGGTCCAGCCAGGCGTAAGCGACAGACTGACGGCAGCTCCGCCGACATGATCGTTCTTCTCGATCACCAGGGTCTTGAGGCCGGCGCGCGCCAGAAAACAGGCGGTCACGAGGCCATTATGTCCGGCACCGACTATGATTGCGTCATATTTCATCGGTCCCTCGTGCCGGAAAAAATTGAGCGATTACTCAGATTATTTCACTTTCATCTTCTTGTCCAGAAAGTTAGAGGTGGGGAATGTCGGTTTCATCGCCCAGCGAAAAGATATCGAGAACCAGTCAGCGAACAAGGGCACGAATTGTCGAGTCAGTGGTCGAGATGATCACACGCCATGGCATCAGCGGAACAACCATTGCCAATGTTGCGAAGAATGCAGGCGTTTCGCAAGGCGTGGTCGTCTTTCATTTCAAGACCAAGGAGCATCTTCTGGCGCAAACGTTGATTGCGCTGTTTGACGAATATCGCCAGACCTGGATGGAAGCAGTGGTGGTCGCCGATCCACTGGAGCGTGTTCTGGGGCTTATCAAGGCGGATTTCGATGCGAGGATATGCAGCCGTGCCAAACTCGCCGTGTGGTTTGCATTCTGGGGAGAGGCCGGGGCCAAGCCCTTGTACAACCAGATTTGCAGTGAGGCCGAGGAAGAACGGGCTGCGGCCATGCGCGAAGCCTGCATTGACCTTGCCATAAAAGCCGATATTGCCGACCCTTTGTTGCTCGCGCATTCGATTGATGCACATACCGACGGGCTGTGGTTGCAGCTGCATATTCAGGGCAAGGACGACAGCCTGGACGAGCCGATCGAAAGTGCTCTTGGACATTTGCGCCTGTTGCTGCC
>JAGRLM010000116.1 GCA_020441795.1 Nitratireductor sp. | reverse complement strand
TGATCCCGGATCGCCGCGCGCCGGTTGTCACCCACATGATCTGGTACAAGGTTGGCGCAGCCGACGAGGATCCGGGCAAATCCGGCATTGCGCATTTTCTCGAACATCTGATGTTCAAGGGAACAAGAAACACACCGGCTGGTGAATTTTCCCGCAAGGTTGCGGAAATTGGCGGTCAGGAAAACGCCTTCACCACCGCCGACAATACTGCCTATTACCAGAAGGTTTCACCGCAGGCATTGCGCATGGTGATGCAATATGAGGCCGACCGGATGGAAAATCTGGTGCTGACGGAAAACGACATCGTCACCGAACGCGACGTCATACTGGAAGAGCGCCGCCAGCGGGTGGATTCAAACCCCTCTGCAATTCTCTCCGAAGCAGTCGATGCGGCGCTTTACGACAATCATCCCTATGGCATTCCCGTGATTGGTTGGGAGCAGGAAATGGCAGCCCTTTCGCTCGCTGATGCTGTCGCCTTCTACGATCGCTGGTATACGCCCAACAATGCGGTTCTCGTGGTTGCCGGCGATGTCGATGC
Organism: Nitratireductor sp.; assembly: GCA_020441795.1. GTDB lineage: Bacteria > Pseudomonadota > Alphaproteobacteria > Rhizobiales > Rhizobiaceae > BOKV01. Next base: position 2,450 of record JAGRLM010000116.1, on the reverse strand, counting down.
GCAGGAAGTCTTTGCCATGGCACAGGAAACCTATGGCAAGGTGAAGCGCCGTGCAGAGCCCGGAGAGCGCATCCGTCCAAGCGAACCCGATCACCTCACGCCAGCCACCATATCCTATTCCGACAAGCGGGTTTCAGAGCCGACCATGCGGCGAACCTATCTGGTTCCCGCCTATTCGACCGGCAAGGCAGGCGATGGCGAGGCGTTGGAAATCCTCTCTTCGATACTGGGTGGAATGCAGACCAGCCGCATTTCGACTGCTCTGACAGTTGACGACCCGATCGCCTCCAGTGCCGGTTCCTGGTACAACAGCAACCGCGATTACGGAGAATTTGGTGTCTATGTCGCGCCACGCCCCGGTGAGGATGTGGGGGAGGCGGAACGGCGTCTTGATGCCATTATCGACGAGGTGATTGCCAATGGCGTTACCGCTGAAGAAGTTGACCTGGCGCGCAATTCGATCATCAAGTCCGCCTTTTTCAGCCGCGACAGCCAGACGGCAATGGCCCGTTTGTTTGGATCGGTCCTCAGCACAGGCGGCGTGATCGAGGATGTCACCATGGGCCCGGACCGGTTTCGTGAGATCACCGTCGATGACGTGAACCGCGTCGCGCGCAAATGGCTGGACCGCAGGCGTTCCGTTACCGCCCTGCTTCTGCCGGAAATCAGCAAGGAAAGCAGCAAGGGGAGTGCAATGCAATGACTTCGATCAGGCTTGAGAATCGCGTTGCCGCTCCGCTTTGGACGCTGCGTCTGGGCTTCCTGCTTTTGGCCTTCGTTTTGGTTTTTCGTGCCGGGCCGGCTGCGGCTGTTGATATCCGCGAGGTAACTTCACCCGGCGGGATTACCGCATGGCTGGTCGAGGACTATTCCGCACCGGTCATAACTGTTGCCGTTGCCTTTCAGGGTGGCTCCAGTCAGGACCCGCAAGGTCGCGAAGGCATGGCGGAACTGATTTCGGCACTGTTTGACGAGGGTGCCGGCCCCTATGATTCCAAGATGTTCCAGGCTCGCATCGCCAAACTGGGCATCGAGCTTGGCTATCGCGATTCGCGCGATAAGTTTACAGGCGTCCTTCGTACGCTGAAGGAAGACAGCGCCGATGCCTTTGACATGATGCGCTTGACGCTCACAGAGCTGCATTTCGAGGATAATGCGGTCGAGCGCATGAAGAATGCGATCATTGCCGGCATCGAGCGCAAGCGCAACAGCCCGTCGGCGCGGGCTGGCGAAGTCTTGCGTGAAACGCTGTTTGGTACCCATCCCTACGGCAGGCCGGGCGATGGCACGGTCGACTCGATATCCGCCATTACCCGTGGCGACCTGGTCGCGCATTTCTCGAGGATTTTCGCCAAGGACAATCTCAAGATCGGAATTGTTGGCGCGATGAGCGCTGAAGAGGCGGGCGCCATGCTCGACAAGGTATTTGGCAACCTGCCTTCCACCGCCAGGCTCGATCCCGTTGCGGATGCGAAGATTGCCTTTGGTGATACATTGTCAGTCGAGGAAGACATTCCGCAATCGCAGATCGTTTTCGCCTATCCCGGAGTGAAGCGCGAAAATCCGGAGTTTTTCGCAGCCTATATCGCCAATCACATTCTCGGCGGTGGCACTTTTTCATCGCGCCTTTATGACGAGGTAAGGGAAAAGCGCGGTCTGGCCTATTCGGTCAATTCAAGCCTCGCGACCTATGATCACGCGGCATTTGTTTCGGTAAGCTCTGCTACGCGAAGTGACCGCGCCCCGGAAACAGTTGAACTGATGCGTGGCGAAATCGAGCGTTTCGCCATGGAAGGTCCGACACAGGCGGAACTGGACGCAGCCAAGAAATACATCATCGGTTCATACGCGATCAACAATCTCGACACTTCCGCCAAGATCGCTAGCACCTTGTTGGCGATGCAGACCGAGAAACTTGGCATCGACTATATCGACCGCCGGGAAGAACTGATTGGCGCGGTAAGCCTTGACGAAGTCCGCGCAATCGCCAAGAAGCTGTTCAGTGCGAAGCCCACTCTCATCGTGGTCGGACCAAAAAGCTCTTAGCCTCGAAACGGTTTCAAACAGGATGGTGTCGTGAAGGAAGTTGCCCTGGTTCTCGGCGGCGGTGGTGCGCGGGGTCTCGCCCATATCCACGTGCTTGAGGCATTTGACGACCTGGGTGTGAAGCCGGCCGTTATAGCGGGTTCGTCGATCGGCGCGATCATGGGCGCTGGCTATGCGGCCGGGATGAGTGGCGCTGAAATCCGCGAATTTTCCCTGAAGGCTTTTGGTGACCGCAGCGAAGTAATGGCGCGATTGTGGAAATTGCGACCGCACAGCCTGCGCTCGATGCTGATGGATTCCCTGCCGCGCTTTGGCGAGTTGAACGCCGAAAAGGTGATGCGTGCTTTCCTGCCCGATGCGATTCCCGAAACCTTTGGCGAACTTGCAATCCCGCTGAAGGTCAC
>JAGRLM010000115.1:6701-7304 GCA_020441795.1 Nitratireductor sp. | reverse complement strand
GGAAGGCGTAAAAGGCGCCCTTGGGCGTGGCGCATTTCACGCCGTCAAGTGCGTTCATGCGCTCAACGACCAGGCGCCTGCGGCTGTCGAATGCCTTCATCATGGTCGCAACAGCATCCTGCGGACCGTCAATGGCGGCAATGCCGGCAAATTGCGACGGTGCGTTGACGCAGGACCAGGCATTGACAGCAAGCTTGCGGATATTCTCGCACAATGCATCGGGCCAGATCGACCAGCCCATGCGCCAGCCCGTCATCGCCCAGGTCTTGGACCAGCCATTGAGCACGATCAGGCGATCACGGATCTGCGGAAAGGTGAGCAGCGAGACATGTTCCTCGCCGTCATAGGTCATCACGTCATAAATTTCGTCTGAAAGAATGGCGACGTCGGGATGGCGTTCGAGACCTGCAACCAGCTTTTCGATCTCGGCGCGCGGGGTAACACCACCGGTCGGATTGGCTGGCGAATTGATGATGACCAGCCGGGTCTTGTCATTGATCAGAGCGAGCGTTTCCTCGGCAGAAAATGCAAAACCGTTTTCCTCGCGGATGGGAACGGGAACCGGTTTTGCGCCGGTAAACTCGATCATCGAGCGATAGATCG
>JAGRLM010000115.1:0-6660 GCA_020441795.1 Nitratireductor sp. | reverse complement strand
AACATCAGGATGGCGGCAAACATGGTGACCTTGCCGCCAGGCACAATGGCAATGTTGTCGGGGGAGACTTCGACACCCGTGGTGGTCAGGGTGCGGCGCGCCACGGCTTCGCGCAGCGGCAAAATTCCTGTTGCGGGCGTATAGCCGTGATGACCATCCCTCAGGGCCTTGATGGCAGCTTCGACAATATGGTCTGGCGTGCGAAAATCCGGCTGGCCAATGCCCAGGTTGATGATGTCACGTCCCTGTGCAGCAAGCGCTGTTGCGCGAGCCAGGACCGCAAAGGCATTTTCCTCGCCAATGCGCTTGAAAGCCGAAATCGTTTGAAGCATGGATTGATCCCGCCATGTTGAATGCAATAAGCATTCATGTCCGAATTTCTTGCAGCATTCAATCGAAGCGGCAGGCATTTTTCATGAAAGCGAAATGATGAAAGACCTCAGCAACTGGACTGGCTGTCCCATCCCTGCACGCATTGCGCTCGAAGGTCGGTTCGTTCGGCTCGAACCGCTGACGGCCAAGGCGCATGGGGACGGTCTGTTTGCCGCATCGTCAATGGCGGACGCCGATGACCGCTTTCGCTGGTTGCCGGAATATCCGCCGCAAAGCCGGTTAGAGTTTCAATCTTGGCTGGACAAGGCCGAAGCCAGTACCGATCCGATGTATTTTGCGGTGATCGACAAGGCGTCTGGCAAGGTTGCCGGACGGCAGACGCTGATGCGCATTGATACTGCAAACGGGGTGATAGAAACCGGCCACATATTCTGGTCGGCGATGATTTCCCGCAAGCCGGCTACCACCGAGGCATTTTACCTGTTTGCCCGCTATGTGTTTGACGAACTGGGCTATCGGCGTTTCGAGTGGAAATGCAACAATCGCAATGAGCCGTCCAAGCGCGCAGCCCTGCGTTATGGCATGCAGCATGAGGGCGTTTTCCGACAGGCCGGAGTGGTCAAGGGTGAGAACCGCGACACTGCCTGGTATTCGATGATCGACGGTGAATGGCCTTTGTGCCGGGCAGCGTTTGAAGCGTGGCTTGACCCGAAGAACTTCGATGACGCGGGTCTGCAAAGGCGCAGCCTGGAGGAAATCAGGGAATCGTTGTCCTGATCAGCCTATCGTTGCGGAGCGGGGCTGAGGCCGACCAGCACGGAACGCGGGGCGGTTGATATCAGTCCGCCTTGTTCATCCTGACCGAATCGCAGAATCTCGCTGCCAGTGTCGTCCAGCATGGCAATCTCATCGGTAGTTTCAGCCTTCCATGACCGCGCATTGAGCAGGACCGAGGGAGCATCGCTGCAACTGCCGCTCATGATGATGGATGGCTGTGTGGTGGCACCCTGATCCAGATCGACCATGCAATCAACGGTTCCCGACACCAGCCATTTTGCCTTGGTATCGTACTGTTGCCGTGTCGCGGTGGATGTTGTCACGGATGTTGTTTCCTGTGACGGCAGACCCGCCCAGATGGTTCCAAGAGCCAAAAGCGTCAATAAGGTACCACGCATCCCGATTCTCCTTCAGTGTTGAAAGAAGGATGCGCATTCATGGTTAGCAAATCATGAAGATTGGTCGGCGGGGGGCGGGCAGGTGGATTCCCTTATCCTGAGAACGGGATCAATCAGCACGACGCCACGCGGCGCTTCGCTACCCGACAAGGTGGCGATCATGGCGCGAGCGGCAAGGCGTCCGGCTTCCTGCTGGCCATTCCAGACCGTGGTCAACGCAGGCGCTGCAATTTCCGCTTCGGCAATGTCGTCATAGCCGGTTACTGCAATATCCTTGCCGGGGCTAAGACCCATCGAACGCAGGCCGCTCATGACACCAATCGCAACAAGATCGTTGAAGCAGACAATGGCTGTTGGTTTCACACCGCTTTCAAACAGCGCATGAACGCTGTCATATCCGGCCTTGCGGGTAGCTTCAGATCCCATCTGCCAGGCGGCTTCGGGCTCGATCGAGTATTCATGCATGGCGGCAAGATAGCCCTCGCGACGATCCCGGCCCGTGGAGGTCTCGCGGCGGCCACCGATAAACGCTATGCGGCGATGCCCGAGTTCCAGCAAATGCCGGGTCGCAATGCGAATTCCCTGCTTGTCGTCGCCCCGGAATACTGGCGCATTCGATCCCTGCACCCACCGGGCAATCATGACGGCGGGAAGCCCTGCTGTCTCTATCCGTTCAATGTCCTGGCTGGTCGTGCCAATTGCCGGCGAAATGATCACCCCGTCCGCGCCGAATTGCAGCAGGGTGTCGATGAAACCGCTTTGTATTGCGATGTCATCACGATGATTGCAAAGAAGGAAGGTCTGTCGGCTTTGGCCGAGTTCGTCCTCGATTGCCAGAATTATCTCGGCGAAGAACGGGTTCATGATGTCGTGGACCAGAACGCCGATGATGCCCGAGCGTGACGTGCGCAGGCTGGCGGCGCGTCGGTTGTAGATATAGCCCATTTCTATGGCGCTTTTCTTGATCCGCTCGCGTGTGGTCTCAGCAACCAGCGGGCTGTCGCGCAGGGCAAGCGATACGGTTGCGGTCGAAACGCCAAGATGCTCCGCAATCGTCGACAAGGTCGTCTTGCCAGCCAAAGTTGTCTACTCCTCCACATTTGTCAGTGGCATGTATGCCACCGGAACATGAAGGCGCAAAGCGCGCAATTGGTCGAAAGCGCGATTTGGGCTGAAACTCAGCAATTCAATGGCTCGTTGCAAGGGTAGCAGGGGCTGCAATCAATCCTGCGCCGGTTCATATTTGCCATCAAGCTCCGACAGGACGCGATCCAGTATCTTGTGCAGGCGCTTTTCGTCCTTGTCCTTGAGGCCCGTGAATGCGGCAAGTTCGGCTGCCTCCCATGCATCGTCAACCTTGCCGAGCAATGCCGTGCCTGCTGGTGTGATGAATACGTGGTTGATCCGGCTGTCATATTGCGAGCCTTCACGGCGCACGAGGCCCTGGCTCTCCATCCGGGTCACCATCTTGGTGACCGTTGGCGGTTTGACGCCCAGATTGGTTGCAAGCGACCCCATGGTCTGTCCGTCCTCTTCGGAGAGGCTCTTGAGCAGGATATCCTGACCGGCATAAAGGCCGTGTGTGAGCAGCAATTCGGCGCGCGCAGTACGGCACAGTCTTGCCGTATATATCAATTTCCCGGTAAGGCTTGCTTTATTCCCCACCCTTTATCCTCCGAGCTGGTATATTGACGCATCATGAAAAGTCTAAAATTCCCTATAGCAGAACTTTCTAAAAATTTATCCCCTTCAGATTACCGGGTTGTGTCACTTACGGCAATTTTTTGGCTTAAAACGATCAAGGATCGGGAAAATGGCTGATCAAGCAAATTCAACGCTCTGGCTCAAGAACCCATTGGACGTTCTGGCGGATGGTGATTCGGCTGGAGGGGTTGTCGTCAGGGGAAAACAAATCGTGGAATTGGTCCCTTCCGGGAAGGTTCCTGTCACCGCGGTCGACCATGTCACGGACTGTTCGCGGCATGTCATCATTCCGGGGCTTGTCAACACCCATCACCATTTCTACCAGACGCTGACACGTGCCCATCCTGCCGCGATCAACAAGGAGCTGTTTGACTGGCTCAAGGCGCTTTATCCGGTATGGGCAAAAGCGGTTAACCGCGACAGTTTCCGGCTTGCAACCCGCCTGGCGCTGACAGAATTGCTGATGAGTGGTTGCACGACCAGCTCCGACCATCACTATGTCTACCCGCCTGGCATAGACGATGCGATGGACATACAGGCGGAAGAGGCACAGGCGCTTGGCGTTCGCATGACGCTCAACCGTGGATCGATGGACCTGTCGGAAAAGGATGGCGGACTTCCACCTGACAGTGTGGTGCAGGATCGCGACACCATTCTGGCGGATTGCGAGCGGGTGATTTCGCGCCATCATGACCCTGATGATGGCGCTATGACGCAGGTTGCGCTGGCACCGTGTTCGCCGTTTTCCGTAACGCGCGAACTGATGCGGGAAACCGCTGATCTTGCAAGGCGCTGCAATTGTCGCCTCCATACGCATCTCGGTGAGACCCATGACGAGGACGCCTATTGCATCGAGAAGTTTTCCTGCCGCCCGGTAGATTATCTCGAGGAGAGTGGTTGGCTGGAGAACCGGACCTGGCTCGCGCATGGCATTCATTTCAATGATGAGGAAATCGGGCGGCTCGGTCGTGCAGGCGTTGGCGTTTGCCACTGCCCGACCTCGAACATGGTTCTGGCATCCGGTAATTGTCGCACACGGGAGCTTGAGGCAGCCGGTGTGCCGGTTGGCCTTGGGGTTGACGGCTCAGCCTCCAATGACAGCTCGAACCTGATGGAAGGCGTGCGGCATGCCCTGATGATCAACCGGCTTTCCTACGGCTCGGCCAATGTCACGCATCTTGATGCGCTGCGATGGGCAACGCAGGGTTCGGCACGCTGCCTCGGGCGAAGCGATATCGGGCAGATCGCTGTCGGCAAGCAGGCGGACATGGCCATGTTCACACTCGATGAATTGCGCTTTTCAGGAGCAGGTGATGCACTTGCCGCGCTTGTGCTTTGCGGAGCGCATCGCGCCGACAGGGTTATGGTCGCCGGACAATGGCGTGTCATGGATGGCATGCCGTTGGGTGTCGATATCGTGAAACTGCGGGAAGAGCACGGAGCAGCTGCCCGGGCTTTCGCTGGTGGCCTGTGAGCAGGACCGCCAAGGCTGGTGCTGCGACAATCGCAATCCTGCCGCTGGGCGCGCATGAGCAGCATGGTCCGCATTTGCCATTCGAGACGGATGCAATCATTGCCGAAGCAGTGGTCGAACGGGCCTGCGGCCTTCGGGAAAATCTATCCCTGCATTGCCTTGCAGTGGAGACGACAGGCTATTCGCCAGAACACATGGATTTTGCCGGCTCGAAGACGCTGGCCTTTGACGAGGCGATCCATCGCTGGGTCGATATCGGCCTTGCCTTGAAGGAACAGGGCATCTCGAAACTGCTGATCGTCAATGCGCATGGTGGCAATTCACCCTTGGTGAGCATTGTGGCAACGGAATTGCGGGTCCGCGCCAACATGCTGTGCGCGGCGACGAGCTGGACGCGGTTCATTGCGCCTGGCCTGGTCTCGTCAGATGAAAAGGCGTTTGGCATTCATGGTGGACAGATAGAGACCTCGGTGATGCTGGCGACAAGACCTGATCTGGTCGACATGTCGAAAGCGAGGGATTTCATCTCGCAACAAGCGGAATTTGCGGGCAGGTTCAAGCATTTGCGGGCTTATGGCCCCCATGCCTTTGGCTGGAAAATGGCCGATCTCAACCCCGATGGCGTAACCGGCAATGCCGGTCTGGCGACTGCCGAACTGGGCGAGAAGCTGCTGGCAATGGCTGCCGGGGGAATTGCCGAGTTGCTCGATGACATGGCAGGGTTCAATCCCGACTGGCTGGATGTATGATTTCCATGTCTGGAACCAGCCGATGATATCACCTATATCCGCGTGAGCTTTTGCAACCCAACAGGTTTTCAGGTTTCCCATGTCCGATACTGCGTCACAGACAAATGCGCCCATCCCCGTCACGGTGCTTACCGGCTATCTGGGTGCCGGAAAGACAACGCTGCTCAACCGCATTCTCACAGGCGATCACGGAAAGCGTTATGCGGTGATCGTCAACGAGTTTGGCGAAATCGGCATCGACAATGATCTCATCGTCGAATCAGACGAGGAAATCTACGAAATGAACAATGGCTGCGTGTGCTGCACGGTTCGCGGCGACCTCATTCGGGTGGTTCAGGGCCTGATGAAACGCCGCGGCAGGTTTGATGCGATTGTCGTTGAAACCACGGGTCTGGCGGACCCGGCACCCGTCGCGCAGACCTTCTTCATGGATGACGATGTGCGGGCGCGTTCGCGGCTTGATGCAGTGGTGGCGCTGGCGGATGCCAAGCATCTCTTGATGCGGCTCAAGGACAGCCCCGAGGCCGAAGACCAGATCGCTTTTGCTGATGTCGTGTTGCTCAACAAGACCGATCTCGTATCGGGCGAGGAACTCGCCAAGGTCGAGGCGGTTATTCGGCAGATCAATCCGACCGCGCGCATTCACCGCACGGAACGCGCCAATGTCGATTTGTCGGAAATTCTCGACCGTGGCGCTTTCGATCTGCAGCGTGCATTGGAAAATGATCCGCATTTCCTCGAAGCACATGATCACGACCACGAATGTGGTCCCGATTGCGACCATGAGCATCACCACCATGGGCATGACCATGAACATCATCACGGGCACGACCATGATCATGAACACACGCACGGTCAAAAGCACGGTCACAAGGGCCTTGATGCGAAAGTCCATGACACAACGATTGGGACCGTATCTCTCAGCGGCGGAGAGCTCGATCCGGACCGCTTTTTCCCCTGGATCCAGAAGATCACCCAGATGGACGGACCTGATATTCTGCGCTTGAAGGGCATTGTTGCCTTCAAGGGTGATCCCGAGCGCTATGTGGTGCAGGGTATTCACATGATCATCGAGGGTGATCACCAACGCGCCTGGAAGGAAAACGAGAAGCGCCAGAGCCGGGTGGTGTTCATCGGCCGCAAGCTTGATCGCGAGAAACTCGAACGCACCTTTGCGGCCTGTGCTGCCTGATGCCTACCATCGCCAATATTGATGCTGGCGCCC
>JAGRLM010000114.1:2458-13028 GCA_020441795.1 Nitratireductor sp. | reverse complement strand
CGCGGTACGAGGCGATCAACGGCGTTGCGATATAGCCTTGCCAGTCGGGCCAGTGAGCCGGTTGATGGCGGCAACATGGTTTCAATTCGTGACCGCAGGATCTGGGTAAGAACCGGGCCCGATCCGCTTGACCCGATGGCAATCGCGATCGGTGCCCGGTTCACCAATGCCGGGGTGTAGAAGTCGCAAAGATGGGGTCGGTCGACGGCATTGGCCGGAATGTTGCGCTCCCGAGCGGCAGCAACAACAGTTGTGTCAGCGTGCTCGTCGCCGGTCGCAGCGAAAACCAGGGCGGCGCCATCGAGCATTTCGGGGAAAAATTTGGCCTTGATATGGGTTATGCCTGATTTCGAAATCCAGTCCTGCAGGACCGGCTCGGGATCATCGGCAATCACATGCTGTTCAATGCAACTTTCAGAGAGCAGACGGGACTTGTTCAGCGCCTCTTCACCATTGCCGACAATCACGGCGAAGCGGTCCTCAACTCGAAGGAATACCGGAAATTCGGTGAGGCGATCGGGTTGGCTGTCAGGCAGTGGAAACGCGGTCTGTTTCGGCATGGTGGTTCCATTCTGAAATGCTGTTTCAGAATAGAGCGAAACGACGGGTCATCATGCCAATGTTTTGGCTATTTTCTCCCCGCTAGTAGAAAAAATGTCTCTTTTGGTCCTTCGCTGCGTCAATAATCGGCTATCAATCATGTCGGCGTCAGTGGCTGCGCTCAACCGTGAAGCGGGCTGCATCGACCAGCAGTGCCGCACGCGCGCCGAAGGGTTCCAGCAATGAAGTGGCCTCCTGCAAAAGTGCGGATGCCTTCTTGCGGCTTTCATCAAGGCCGATCAGAGAAACCAGCGTAGCCTTGCCCTGGTCGCGGTCCTTGGCTGTCTGCTTGCCCATGGCCTGCGTGCTTGCGGTTTCGTCGAGTATGTCATCTGCAAGCTGAAACGCCTTGCCGATGGTTTCGCCAAATTTCACCAGGCGGGTCCGGGTGGGCTGGTCGGCACCGGAGATGATGGCGCCAGCCTCGCAGGCATGGCGGATAAGGGCCCCGGTCTTCATGGATTGCATGAGCAGGATTTCCTCGACAGACCGGTTGGTTGCCTCGCCTTCGATGTCCAGCATCTGCCCGCCCGCCATGCCGCCCAGACCCGATGATCGCGCCAGCGACAGGACGAGTGCGGAACGGATTGCCGGATCGTGATGGGTTGCTTCATCCGCCAAGATGTCGAATGCCAGCGTCTGCAGTGCGTCGCCTGCCAGGATTGCGGTCGCCTCGTCAAATGCCTTGTGGACGGTCGGCTTGCCGCGTCTCAGGTCGTCATCGTCCATGGCCGGAAGGTCATCATGGATCAGCGAATAGCAATGCACGCATTCCAGAGCCGCTGCTGCCCGCATCGGACCTGGTCCCGAAGCGCCAAGCATCCGGGCGGTTTCAACCAGCAGGAATGGCCGCAGGCGTTTCCCGCCATTGAGAACGCCATGGCGCATGGCTGCAAGCAGTCTTTCGGGGCGGGTGGTTTCGCCCTCGAGGGTTTTCCGGGACAGCAATTCTTCCAGCAATGTTGCGATCCCGGTCGCGCATTGCGACAGCTGACTTTGAAAATCCCCGGTTGGCTGCATGTTTTTGTCCTTCTGCTGAGCAAATCTGGTTGCATCGCGCCGTCCTTGCGTCAAGAACAAAGCTTGCCTGCCGCTATTGTGCAAAGCGGGTTAATTTGATGAAAGTGCGACTTTCGACAAGCGCCCCCCATGGTGCCCCTGTCACCGGATTTCGTGACGGCAGGGTTTCAGCGATCAGGAACATGAGCGACAAAGATCCGCAATCGGAAACACAAAACGAGGTTGTATCTGGAATGCGGTTTGGCCGGACAAGAAAACTCTGGCGGTTCCGGCTGTTCCGCATCCTTGTCTTCGTTGTTGTCGTGATGCTTGCGGCACCAATCCTGCTTGGCCTGCTCTACAGGATCGAGGTGATCCGCCCGGTTTCCACGCTAATGCTGGCGCAATGGATTGGTGGAGGTTCGGTGGACCGCCGCTGGGTCGAAATCGATGATGTCGCCCCGGTCCTCATCCATTCGGTCATCATGTCTGAAGACGGCCAGTTCTGCGGTCACTACGGGGTCGATTTCAGGGAGTTGAATGCGGTGATCTCCGATGCGCTGGACGGGGAAAAGCCCAGAGGTGCGAGCACCATCACGATGCAGACGGCCAAGAACCTGTTCCTCTTCAACAGTCGATCATTCTTGCGCAAGGCGGCAGAAATTCCAATTGCGATCTATCTCGATCTTGTCCTGTCCAAGCGCAGGATCATGGAGATTTATCTCAATATCGCGGAATGGGGCGACGGAATTTTCGGGGTGGAGGCTGCCGCACAGCGATATTTCAAACGTTCTGCCGCAAGGTTGTCGGCACGTCAGGCTGCGCTTCTCACGGTCGCATTGCCCAATCCGATCCTTCGCAATCCTGCCAAACCGGGAAGCGGAATGCGGCGTCTCGCATCGCTGATTGAGCGTCGGGCTGCAAGGGCCGGTGGATATGTTGATTGTGTAGAGTAGCCAAATCTGGCGTGATCAGGCAGATACTGCAAAGAAATCCGGCATTGGGACTGGTCAAAAGTCCCGGGACGCTGTATATGCGCCGCACTGAAAGACCGGAAATGTGCCTCGAGAGGTGATTTTTCGGCGTGAACAAATTTCCGGAGTAATGAAATGGCTGTACCCAAGCGAAAAACATCGCCGTCGAAACGCGGCATGCGCCGTTCTGCCGACGGGCTGAAGCAGCCGGCTTATGTCGAAGACAAGGATTCGGGCGAACTGCGTCGTCCGCATCATGTCGACCTGAAGACCGGCATGTATCGTGGTCGCCAGATTCTTGAGCCCAAGCAATCTGTCTGATCCATCCAGTCGTAAAGGCTGAATTTGAAAACCGGGTGGAAACATCCGGTTTTCTTGTTTTTGTGCCTGCCGCTTGTCCTTGTCTCCTGCCACAATGTTGACACCGTAACTCTGATAGGCAGACTGTCACAAACCGGTTCAGCCAGAAGGCTGTATAGAGAGACAGGAACTGACATGGGACTACTGACCAATGTGCCGCTGATGATCGTGCCGTTCATCGTCTATAATCTTGTGGTGCTTGGCCTGGTGCCGGTAGCAGGTACTGATCCCTGGGCGGCAACGGTAATGACCCTTTCCATGGTTTCAGGTGCGGCCTGGACGATGGACATGGGCGATCTGATGGTGGTGCTCGGTCTCTTCCTGCTGTTTTTCGAAATTCTCAAGGCAACGAGAGTCGGCCCGGGATCGATCATAGATCACCTGCTTTCCACTTTCGTCTTCGTTGCCTATCTGGTCGAGTTCCTTCTGGTGCGCAGTGCTGCCCATTCGGTGTTTTTCATCCTGATGGCGATTACGTTCATCGATGTGATTGCCGGTTTTTCCGTTTCCATTCGTTCGGCCACACGCGACGTGTCCGTGGGTGGGCATTACTGAAATCGCGCAGGGCTCGCTTGTTCGCTGCTTCTTAACCCTTGAGGGGCATAAAGGTCTGATTGCCAGCACCAGGCCAAGCAGACGGAAGCAAGTATGGAAATTCGACACAGTAGCAGCGCCAAACCTGCCGTTGACGCGGTATCGTTGCGCGATGATGCATTGCTGGCCCTTACCGGGCAGGCGCGTTATGCCTGGGATATCAAGAGCGATGTGCTGGACTGGAGCGCCAACGCAAAGTCTCTCATTGGCCTTGTTGACTTCAGCCCGGCCCTTGGCGGCAGGCAATTCGAGACCCTGATCAGCGCAGAGGGCAGCCAAAGCCGTTTTGGCGTTGTCTTCTCGCCTTCGGAAGAAAAGCCGTTTGCCGGTCCGGTGCCCTATCAGTGCATTTATGCGATTTCAGCCGACAAGGTCGAGTCGGGCCAGAAGGTGTGGCTGGAAGACACCGGTGCCTGGTATCCTGATTCCAATGGCAGGCCCGCGCGCGCCGAAGGTGTGGTGCGAATTGTCAGTGATCGCAGACAGCGCGAGGACCAGCTTCGCAGGAAATCCGATTTCGATGATCTGACCGGACTTCCCAATCGGAGCTTCCTGGAAATGCAGCTTGCGGAGACCATCCAGGAATGCATGACCGACCAGAGCTCAGCTGCGCTTCTCGTAGTGAGCATGGAGCGGATGCCGCTGTTCAATGAAATCTACGGATTTGATATCGGCGATGAAGTGCTCAAGACTGCTGGTGCGATCATCTCCGGGCGGATGCGGGGAAATGATGTCGTGGCGCGTTTTTCGGGCGCGAAGTTTGGCGTCATTCTCAAGAATTGTTCGGGCGGGGAGATTTACGTCGCCGCCCGGCGGTTCCTTGATTCACTGCGCAAGGAAATCATTTCGACCTCGGCAGGGCCCGTAACGCTCGATGCGACCATCGGGGCGTGCTTCATGCCGAAACATGCGAAAAGCCCGACAGCAGCCATTGCGGCTGCGAGCACAGCCTGTGATCTGGCGCGGTTTGATGGCGGTTACAAGATCAGGGTCTATGACCATGATCCAAAGCTTGCTGCCAAGCGTCGAACGGATGCAGAGATGGCGGCAAGGGTGATTGCAACCTGTGAGTCCGGCTCCATGCGACTGGCATTCCAGCCGATCGTGGATGCTGTCAGCGGCAGGATTGCCTTTCATGAATGCCTGATCCGAATTGCCGATGACAGCGGCCTGCCGGGTGACGCGGGCAATTTCGTGCCGCTAGCCGAGAAACTGGGTTTCATCGGCATTATCGACCATCGCACACTCGAACTGGCGCTGGATACGCTGGAACAAAACAGCGAAGCCCGGTTGTCGCTCAATGTATCGAATGAAACCGCTGAAGATCCGCTTTGGCTTTCCAAGCTTGCCGAGGGGCTGAACCGGATACCGGGTTCGGCGGGGCGGCTGATTGTCGAGATTACCGAATCCCACGCCGCACGCGATCTGGAAGAGGCGTCCAAGTTCGTGTCGACAATCCAGAGCCTGGGCTGCAAGGTGGCAATCGACGATTTTGGTGCTGGCTTCACCTCATTTGCCAACCTGAAATCGCTGCCGGTCGACATCATCAAGATCGACGGCTCTTTCGCGGCTGACCTGCCTACCAACCGGCAGAACCAGGTTTTCATCCAAAGCCTGATCATGCTGGCAAGGGCATTCGAGGTAAAAACCGTTGTGGAATGGGTTGAGGATGCAGAGACGGCGGCAATGCTCGCCGCCTGGGGTGTCAACTATCTTCAGGGTCACAATTTCGGAGCCGCCACCACTGCCAACCAGTGGAATGCCAGCAATGCAAAGGCGGATTCAGGCCCGGATGCAGTGCCGGTCCTGTTGGCCGGCTGATCCTAGCCTAGCTTGTCCAGTTTCTTTTGAAGCTCGCCAAGCTGGTTCTTGAGGTCCTTGAGTTCTTCCTCGCTCGTTGCAGGCTTGGTGGAGGATGCCGTTTCCTCCTTGCCGCCTCCCGCTGAGGCATGACCGAACGGCATGAACATGCCCATCGCCTTCTGGAACATTTCCATGTTGCGCCGAACCTGTTCTTCCATGCCCGGCATGCTCATGGGGCCTACACCCATCGGACCCATGCCCATGTTTCCAATCCCGCCAAACGCCTTCGACATCTGCTCGCGCAATTTTTCCTGCTCGTTTGCCAGCGAGTTCATCGAATGTTCGAGATAACTCGGGATCATCACGCCCATGGAGTCCCCGTAAAAGCGGATCAACTGGCGCAAGAAAGCAATTGGCAGCAGGTTCTGGCCTTCCTTGCCTTCCTGATCAAAGATGATCTGGGCCAGGACCGAGCGGGTGATATCCTCGCCCGACTTCGCATCCTGCACGACAAATTCCTCACCGGCCTTCACCATCACCGCGAGGTCCTCAAGCGTGACATAGGTACTTGAACCCGTATTGTAGAGCCGCCGGTTGGCGTATTTCTTGATGATAATGGGTTGCTTGCTGTCTGCCATGAACTCTTCCTGCGACGGGACCCGTGAAACTACAATAGTTGAGCGGGAATGAATAATCCAGCGCTACGCGGACACTCCCGGATCAGTCCGCAATTCCGGTCCGGAAGGCTTGAATTTCCTGCTTTATCACGCAATAGCTGTTGCAGTGCAGCATTCAAATTCAACCAAAGGCTGGTACCAATGCCCAGGATAACCAAACTTCTCGTCGCCAACCGATCGGAAATTGCCATTCGCATTTTCCGCGCTGCCAACGAATTGGGTATCACGACTGTTGCAGTATGGGCAGAGGAAGACAAGCTGGCACTGCATCGTTTCAAGGCCGATGAAGCCTATCAGGTCGGCAAGGGACCGCATCTGCAAAAGGATCTCGGACCTGTCGAATCCTACCTCTCCATCGATGAAATGATACGCGTCGCGAAGCTCTCCGGCGCGGATGCCATTCATCCGGGCTATGGCCTGTTGTCGGAAAGCCCCGAATTTGCCGATGCCTGCGCTGAAAACGGTATCGTTTTCATTGGTCCGAGGCCGGACACGATGCGCAAACTCGGCAACAAGGTCGCCGCGCGCAATCTGGCCATCAGCATTGGCGTTCCGGTTGTTCCGGCAACCGAACCCCTGCCGGATGATATGGCCACTATCCGCAAGATGGCCCATGAGGTCGGCTTTCCGGTAATGCTGAAAGCCTCATGGGGCGGTGGTGGGCGTGGCATGCGCGTCATTCGTTCGGAGGATGATCTCGAACGTGATGTGATCGAGGCCAAGCGGGAGGCGAGGGCAGCTTTCGGCAAGGACGAAATCTATCTCGAAAAGCTGGTGGAACGCGCACGCCATGTCGAGGTTCAGGTTCTGGGTGACACGCATGGCAATGCGGTTCACCTTTATGAGCGGGACTGTTCCGTGCAGCGCCGAAACCAGAAGGTCGTCGAACGTGCACCTGCTCCCTATCTTGATGCCGGGCAGCGCGCCGAGTTGTCCGGTTATGCGCTGAAAATTGCCGAGGCCACGAATTACGTAGGTGCCGGGACGGTTGAGTTCCTGATGGATGCCGATACCGGCAATTTCTATTTCATCGAAGTCAATCCGCGTATTCAGGTCGAGCACACGGTAACCGAGGAAGTGACCGGGATTGATATCGTCAAGGCGCAGATACGAATTCTCGAAGGCCAGGCAATAGGTGATCCGGCATCGGGTGTCCCCGCGCAAGCTGATATTCACCTCAATGGGCATGCACTGCAATGCCGGATCACGACGGAAGATCCCGAGCAGAACTTCATTCCCGATTATGGCCGCATCACTGCCTATCGCGGGGCAACCGGTTTCGGTATCCGGCTTGATGGCGGCACAGCCTATTCAGGCGCAATCATCACCCGTTTTTATGACCCGCTTCTGGAAAAGGTGACGGCCTGGGCACCCACGGCAGAAGAGGCGATCCTGCGCATGGACCGCGCCTTGCGTGAGTTCCGTATCCGTGGGGTTGCGACCAATCTGACATTTCTGGAAGCCATCATCGGCCACGAGAAATTCAGGAACAACACCTACACCACGAAATTCATCGACAATACGCCAGAACTTTTCGCCCAGGTTCGCCGCAAGGACAGGGCGACCAAGCTGCTTACCTATGTTGCTGATGTGACGGTAAACGGACATCCCGAAGCGCGTGGCCGGACGAGGCCGCCCGCTGATGTTGCCAAGCCCACGATACCGGTATTCAACAAGGCGGCAGAACCTGGCACCAGACAGAAATTCGAAGCGCTTGGTGCCAAGGGCTTTTCAAACTGGGTGCGCGAGCAAAAGCAGTTGCTGGTTACCGATACGACCATGCGCGACGGGCACCAGTCACTGCTGGCGACGCGCATGCGCAGTCATGACATTGTCAACATAGCCGAGGCCTATGCCACCGGCCTGCCGCAATTGTTCTCGCTGGAATGCTGGGGCGGGGCGACCTTCGATGTTGCCATGCGCTTCCTGACGGAAGACCCGTGGGAGCGCCTGCAGCAGATCAGGGAGCGCGCCCCAAACATCCTGCTGCAAATGTTGCTGCGGGGCTCCAATGGCGTTGGCTATACGAACTACCCCGACAATGTGGTGAAATATTTCGTGCATCAGGCCGCCGAGAACGGCGTTGATGTGTTCCGCGTGTTCGATTGCCTGAACTGGGTCGAGAACATGCGTGTCTCCATGGATGCAGTCATTGAAAGCGGCAAGATATGCGAAGGCACGATCTGCTACACGGGTGACCTCGGCAATTCGGCGCGTCCGAAATATGATTTGGCCTATTATGTGAAGCTGTTGCGCGAGCTGGAAGCGGCCGGAGCGCACATGATCGCAATCAAGGACATGGCCGGGCTGTTGAAGCCTGCTGCTGCCACAACGCTGTTCTCGACCCTGCGCCAGGAGACGGATCTTCCGCTGCATTTCCATACCCATGACACTTCGGGCATTTCCGCGGCAAGCGTTCTGGCGGCAGCACAAGCCGGTGTTGATATTGTTGATGGCGCGATGGACGCACTATCCGGCAATACATCGCAACCCTGCCTTGGCTCCATAGTCCAGGCGTTGCAGGGCAGTGAGCGCGATACCGGGCTTGATGCCAATGCGATCCGGCGAATTTCCTTCTATTGGGAGGCCGTCCGCTACAAGTATGCGGCCTTCGAGAGTGACCTCAAGGGGCCGGCCTCGGAAGTCTATCTGCATGAAATGCCCGGCGGACAGTTCACCAATCTCAAGGAGCAGGCCCGTTCGCTCGGGCTGGAATCGCGCTGGCACGAGGTGGCGCAGGCCTATGCCGACGTCAATGCGATGTTTGGTGACATCGTCAAGGTTACACCTTCCTCCAAGGTGGTGGGCGACATGGCACTGATGATGGTGAGCCAGGACCTCACGGTGGCGGATGTTGAGACGGGAAGCCGCGAAATCTCCTTCCCTGATTCCGTTGTTTCGATGATGCGCGGCGATCTGGGTCAGCCCGAGGGCGGATGGCCAGCGAATATCCAGGCACGAGTCCTCAAGGGCGAAAAGCCCTATGTCGATCGACCGGGAGCCCTGCTGCCCGATCTTGACCTTGAAGCAGAGCGGAAGAAGGCGAATGAAAAGATCGAAGGCGAATTGTCGGATCGCGATTTCGCCTCCTGGCTGATGTATCCAAAGGTTTTTTCCGACTATGCGGCAGCAAGGGAAGTCTACGGCCCGACAGCGATATTGCCGACGGAGGTCTATTTCTACGGGCTTAATCCGGGCGAGGAAATCTATGTCGAACTGGAAAAGGGCAAGACGCTTGTGATCCGCTGCCTGGCTGTTGGCGAGGTCGACGATCAGGGAATGGCGACGGTTTATTTCGAATTGAACGGCCAGCCGCGGCGTACCAAGGTGCCGGACCGGGCGCATGGTGCAAGTGGCGCAGCCGTCCGGCGCAAGGCCGAACCGGGAAATGAAAACCATATCGGCGCGCCGATGCCTGGCGTCATTTCAACGGTGGCAATTGCGCCGGGGCAGGAGGTCAGCGCAGGGGATGTGCTTGTTTCCATCGAAGCCATGAAGATGGAGACCGCCATTCACGCGGAGCGCGATGGCAAGGTCAGCGAAGTGCTGGTCAAGGCTGGTGACCAGATCGACGCCAAGGACCTGCTGGTCACCTATGGCTGAACCCGGTTTGTTGGCAAGTTCTCGCGGGATCGGTAGCGCGCGTCTCGCTGTTTGTGCCCTGTTCCTTGCCAACGGATTTACCGCTGGCCTTTGGTCGGTTTTCGTGCCGGTCGTGCAGCGCAATCTGGGTATTGGCGAATCGGAAATGGGGCTGCTGATCCTGATCGGCGCTTCGGCCGGTTTTATCGGCCTGATGCTCTCGGGATTGCTGGTGTCGCGCCTTGGTTCGCGATTGGTGGCGACGGTTTCCGGCCTGGCGCTGGCACCGGGCCTTTTGCTGCTTTCCAGTGCCTCGCAATTCGGGGTCGCGGTCGCGTGTTTCGTGATTTTCTTTCTCGCCATGTCGGTGATGGATGTTGCGATGAACGCCAATGGCGCCGAAACCGAGAAAGTGATGGGCAGGGCTGTGATGTCCTCATTTCACGGATTCTGGTCGATGGGTGGAATGCTGGGCGCTGCCAGTGGCGGGTTTCTTCTGGGTGCATTCGACCAGACAGGCATCACCGCCACCAGCGCTGCTGCCTGCCTTTTCCTGACGGTAATCGCATATCCGTTCCTCCTGTCCGTCGCGAACCATGGTGACGTTGGATCCGCTCCCGGCAAGGCGCGATCGTTTCGGTTGCCGGGCAGCAAGATGGTCTATGTCTTCGGCCTGTTTGCCCTAGCTGCGTTTACCGCTGAAGGTTCGGTCATCGACTGGGGAGCGCTGTTCCTGCGCAAGGAGATGCAGGCCGATGTCGAATTTTCCGGTTTTGCCTTTGCCGGGTTTTCCACGGCCATGATGTTGTCGCGCTTTAGCGGAGATGCAATCAACCGGCGTTTCGGTGCGTTTCGGCTGCTGCAATGGTCGTCGGTTCTGGCTATTGCCGGATTCCTTGTGGCAGGACTGGGCACTTCGCTTGCACTGGTTGTTGCAGGCTTTCTCATCGCCGGTCTTGGCTGCGCCAATATCGTGCCGAT
>JAGRLM010000114.1:0-2411 GCA_020441795.1 Nitratireductor sp. | reverse complement strand
ATTGCCACCATGTTTGGCTATTTCGGCCTGCTATGTGCGCCAGCCTTTCTGGGTAGTATCGGCGAGGCACATGGTTTTCGTCCGGTCTATGCCGGTTTTGGCATTGTGATGATGCTGGTATTTGTCGCGGCAACACGTTTGCGGCGACACAGACCCTGACCACAGTTCACGCGCTCTTTCGAGATCCCGTGCCGTAGCGGTTCTCGACATAGTCAAGCACAAGCTTGTGGAAATCCTCGGCGATTGTCGGGCCACGGAGTGTCACAGCTTTCTTGCCGTCGATGAAAACGGGCGCTGCCGGTGTTTCGCCGGTGCCGGGAAGCGAGATGCCGATATGGGCGTGCTTGGATTCGCCCGGACCATTGACGATGCAGCCCATGACCGCGACATTGAGTTCTTCGACGCCTGGATATTTCTCCCGCCATACCGGCATCTGTTCGCGCAGATGCTCCTGGATGTTCTGGGCCAGTTCCTGAAACACGGTAGAAGTCGTGCGTCCACATCCCGGGCAGGCGGCAACGATCGGCACAAAGGATCGGAAGCCCATGGTCTGCAACAATTCCTGCGAGACCTTCACTTCACGGGTTCTGTCGCCATTGGGCTCGGGCGTCAGGGAAATCCGGATGGTGTCTCCAATGCCCTGCTGCAACAGAATTCCCATGGAAGCGGATGAGGCGACAATTCCCTTGGTGTCCATGCCGGCCTCGGTAAGGCCAAGATGCAAGGCGTGGTCGGAACGGCGCGCCAGCTCGGTATAGACGGCAATAAGGTCCTGAACCTGGCTTACTTTCGCGGACAGGATGATGCGGTTGCGCGGCAGGCCGATTTCTTCTGCCATAGATGCGGAAATGAGCGCCGATTGGACAATCGCCTCGCGCGTGACCTGCTGGGCTGTCAGCGGGAAACCCTCTTCCTGGTTCTTGTCCATCAGGCGGGTGAGCAATTCCTGGTCTAGGGAACCCCAGTTGACGCCGATGCGCACCGGCTTGTCGTGGCGGATTGCCATTTCGACGATTTCGGCAAACTGCCGGTCCCGTTTCTCGCGGAAACCGACATTGCCGGGATTGATGCGATATTTGTCGAGTGCCTCGGCGCAAGCGGGATGATCTGCCAGGAGCTTGTGGCCGATATAGTGAAAGTCTCCGATAAGGGGCACACGGACATTCATTCTTGCCAGGCGGTCGCGGATATGGGGAACAGCAGCTGCCGATTCGTCACGATCCACCGTGATGCGCACCAGCTCCGAGCCGGCGCGGGCAAGTGCCGCTACCTGTCGCACCGTTGCGTCAGTATCGGCGGTATCGGTGTTTGTCATGGACTGGACCACGACGGGCGCACCGCCTCCGATCACGACGCCGCCAACATTGACGCCGACTGTCTGCTTGCGTGGCAGGGGGGCTGAAAGATAGTTTTCGCTCATGCTGTCGCGTCCGGTCCGGTTGGCATTGCCCCGGAAATGGGGCAGGCTGTGGTCAGTTCAACTGCATTCATAACACGCAGTTCACATTGTTTTTCGCCCGAAGCATGGCAGATGTGCAAGATGAATCGGTGACAATGCGGTTTTGGGCCGGTAAGGGAAATGACGATAGTCGAATTGTGCAGGTGCGAAGAAGCACCTAGAATTGCGTGTATCATCAGGAGGAGCTTTCCATGAGCAGCAAGGATTCCGTAGTAATTGCCAGTGCCGCACGTACCCCGGTGGGTTCGTTCAACGGTGCTTTTGCCGATACGCCAGCCCATGTGCTTGGTTCGGTCGCCATCAAGGCAGCGCTCGAGCGCGCCGGGGTTGACCCCAAGGAAGTGGATGAAGTCATTCTCGGACAGATCCTGTCTGCCGGCGCTGGCCAGAACCCTGCGCGCCAGGCTGCAATGGCAGCAGGCATTCCGCAGGAAGCAACCGCATGGGGCCTCAACCAGCTTTGCGGATCGGGACTTCGTGCTGTTGCCATTGGCATGCAGCAGATTCTGACGGGTGACGCAAAAATCATCGTCGCCGGTGGTCAGGAATCAATGTCCATGGCGCCACACTGCGCGCATCTGCGCTCGGGCGTGAAGATGGGCGATTTCAAGATGGTCGATACCATGATCAAGGATGGATTGACCGATGCCTTCTACGGCTACCACATGGGCAATACGGCAGAAAACGTTGCCCGCCAGTGGCAGTTGACCCGCGAAGACCAGGATGCGTTTGCGGTCGGTTCGCAGAACAAGGCGGAAGCGGCGCAGAAAGCCGGCAAGTTCAAGGACGAGATTGCAGCTGTCACGCTGAAGACCCGCAAGGGCGACGTGGTTGTCGATACTGACGAGTATATCAAGCATGGCGTTACGATGGATGGCGTTGGCAAGCTGCGCCCGGCCTTTGACAAGGAAGGCACGGTGACTGCCGCCAATGCTTCCGGCATCAATGACGG
>JAGRLM010000113.1 GCA_020441795.1 Nitratireductor sp. | reverse complement strand
TATTTTGGCCGCTCGGTCTGGCAGATCCGGGAAATTGAAGTCGTGGAATGACTTCCGCAAGGGAAACAGGCCGCTTCATCACCCGGCACAGCGAATTGTTCAGCCTCGCGCTCGCGGTGCTGGCTGCTGTCTTGCTGGGCGTAACGGCGTTTCTGTATCATGACCTGTCCAAACGGATGGTAAGCCTCAATTCGGGCTTCAAGGAAGATACGCTTTGGGCAGTATACCAGGTGGACCGTGAATTGCGGCGCTTTGCCCACAGCGTCGATACCGCCGCAGCCAAGCCCGACGATACGGAAGCCTTCAAGTCCCTGTTGCTGCGTTATGACATTGTCTGGTCGCGGATCGATCTGCTGACCAGGTCCGGCTATCAAAGACAATTCGAGAGCAACCCGGACTTCCTCGACAGCGTCACCAGGCTTTCAAACGGCATCAAGGGTTCAGCACCGCTGATCGATGCCATTGCCGCGCGCGGCAGTCCCGACAGAAGGGAACTCGGGCTCCTGAAACAGCGATTCGCAGAATTGACGGCATCAGCCGAGCGGCTGCTGCAAACATCCAACAACTCGATCTCAACGGAACGGGCCGAGCGTCGCGAAGAGGTGGTGAGGCAGTCAAACCTCACCGAACGTGTGGTTATTGCGCTTGTGGTATCGGTGTTTGCGCTGCTGCTGCTGTTGCGCAGGCAAATAGCCAATACGAGGAAGGTGAGCGAAGAGACGACCCGAATTGCCTCGCAACTTGAAGACGCCCTTCGCGGTGCGGAGGCTGGCAACAGGGCGAAATCGAGTTTTCTGGCAACGATCAGCCATGAAATCCGAACACCGCTCAATGCGATCATCGGGCTTTCGGAGATCCTGCTCGAAAGCCCGAAGCTGGAAAGCGAAGCGAGGGGGGATGTTCAATCCATCCGGAGATCCGGCGAAATCCTGCTGGATATCCTCAATGAGGTACTCGACTATACCAGTATCGAGAACAACGCTCTCAAGATCGAAGAACGCGAAATTCATCTCGCAGACCTGCTCGATTCATGCGTCGACCTTTTCAAGGCCAATGCGGCTAAGAAGGGAATTTCGCTCGAACTGGTGGCCGAAACCGGCAGTTTGAACCGATGGATCTTGTCGGACCCGACACGCCTGCGGCAGATCCTGCTCAATCTTGTCGGCAATGCCGTGAAGTTTACGGAAAAGGGTACTGTCAGTGTCAATGTCCGGTTCGAGGACAATGGCGATGACCTGGCGACCCTGAGCATTGATGTCTGCGATACCGGCACCGGCATCACGGCCGAAGGCCTGGGCAAATTGTTCAAGCCATTCGCGCAGGTGGATTCTTCAATTACCCGCAAATATGGCGGAACCGGTCTGGGTCTCGCCATAGCCAAGGGGATCATAGAAAAGCTGGACGGACGAATTGGTGCCGAGAGCACACCTGGCAAGGGCTCGACCTTCTGGATCAGGGTGCCGGTTCGAACCGGCCAGGCACCAGGAACGATGATCGAGGACGCAGGAAAGGCACCCCCGCTGCAATGCCTCAATGTGCTGGTAGTGGAAGACAACGCTACCAATCGCAAGGTAGCGGCGGCACTGTTGCAGCGGCTTGGTCAGAATGTCCATTGCGCATCCGATGGGGAAGAGGCGGTACGGATTGCCGAACATGAACCATTTGACCTGATCCTCATGGATATGCAGATGCCGGTCATGAGCGGGATCGAGGCAACCATTGCCATTCGCGCCAGCAATGGTCCGAACCGGCAAACCTGTATCCTTGCCATGACGGCCAATGCATCTCCCGATGACCGTTGCGCCTGTCTTGAAGCAGGGATGGACGGCTTCGAAAGCAAGCCGGTTCGCAAGCAAAGGCTGCGGCAAATACTTGAAATGCTTGGCGATAAAGCTGGCACTGACGAGGCAGGCTCCCAACACGAAGTCAGCTCGAATGTCCCGGCGGAGGTTGGCGACAACCTTGCCTTTGTCAATCCGGCACGCAAGGCGGAACTGATTGGCGATCTTGGAGAAGATCAGTATTGGGAATTGTGGGAAAGCCATTCGCTGGAGACCCAAAGCCTGATCAGCGACATTCTCGATGATCTGGAAAACGGCAGAGACGAGCAGATGCGCGCGAAGCTGCACACACTCAAGGGATCGGCAGAAAACATGGGGCTGGACGCGCTTTCAGCGCTTGCCGCACAATTGCGAAAATTGGAAGAGCCTGCAGAAGCAGTCTTGCGGCTGCGGGAACTGTCTCCCTCTTTCCGCGATCACGAACGGAATCAGGCCGCCTGATTTCGTTCGGTCCAATCAAGCAAAAAGCTTTTCCCAATATTCGGAATTGACGGCAATAGGGCCGCCTACCCGCATCAGCTTGCGATGCGACAACGGCTCGGCGGCATTCTTCATGACCAGGTCAGCCAGGGAAAAATCATCTTCTGACGTATAAATGCTGGGCGTGATGATGACCGGAAGGTCCAACGCCTTGGCCGCATGAAGTCCGTTGGCGGAATCTTCGAAAACAAGGCATTTGTCTGCCGGAAACCCCAGGTCCTTCATTACCAGCTCGAATACCTCCGGGTCCGGCTTTTTCCTGGAAACGTCCTCGCCCGTTCTCACCGACTGGAACCACGTCATGGCCTCGCTACCGAGCGTGGCTGAAATCAGCGCTTCGACATTGGGCCGACTGGTGGTGGTTGCAATGGCCAGTTTCAGACCATGCTTGCGGGCCCGCATGATGACATCCTCGATCCCAGGCCGCAGGAATACATTGCCTGAGACCATGCTCTCGCCATAGATGGCTGTCTTGCGCTTGTGCAAGAGAGCTGCGTCAATTCCGCTCGTTCCGATTTCGTCCGCATAAGCCGTGATGCGTTCCTTGCCCCCGGTCACCTGGAGCAGGCGCCGATAGAGATCACGATCCCAGTGCCAGTCCATTCCGGCTTCTGCAAAGGCCGTATTGAAAGCCTTGCGATGCATTTCCTCGGTTTCGGCCAAAGTGCCGTCAACATCAAAAATGACCGCTCCCAGAGGCATTCAGACCGGCTCCTTCAGCATCTCGATTGCGTGTGGCAGGTCAACCATGCTCTCGATCACCAGATTGGCGCCGAGATCTTCAACGGCAATATTGGTATAGCCGCCGCGAACCGCAACAGACGGCATACCGGCTGCCTTGGCTGCGTCAATGTCTGCTGGACTGTCACCCACCATCAGAGCGCGTGAAACATCAACACCCACCAGTTCAAGCGCATGAAAAAGCATGTCTGGTGCCGGCTTGCGGGTTGGGCCGGTATCGCCGCCAACCACAGCATGGACATGGTGCGACAGTTCCAGCGCGTCCAGGATTGTACGCGAAAAGCCCTCATGCTTGTTGGTTACAACAGCGATCCGGACACCAGCTTTCGAATAGGCAGCCAGCATTTGCGCTGCACCAGGCAGCAGCTTCGTTTCACCAGTCAGGTGGCGGCCATAAATTCCAAGCATGGTCTCGAAAAGGGCATCAAGATTGTCACCCTCAAGCGTTACGCCACGTGCGGCGAAGGCGCGCTCCACCAGTTTCCTGATTCCGTTGCCGATCATGGAGCGCACTTCGGCAAGCGTCAGTGCTGCGTGCCCCTCGCCTGCCAGCAATTCATTCACGGCAATGGCAATGTCCGGCGCTGAATCGATCAGTGTTCCGTCAAGATCAAACAGGATTGCCTGCGGCCAACCGCAACGATCACTTTCCCTGGGAAGCGGGCCGCTCATCACGCCACCGCTTTCATGGCAGTATCTGATGCCGAACGTATGGCGGCGATATTGGCCCGATAATGGTCCTCCGTGCCGCCCTTGAACACGGCCGATCCTGCGACCAGAACATCGGCCCCGGCCTTTGCCACCCGGGGTGCGGTCTCAGGCGTCACGCCGCCATCGATCTCGATGTGGATCGGGCGCGAGCCGATCATCGCCTTGACGCGAGCGGTTTTCTCGACAACGGAAGGAATGAAAGCCTGGCCACCAAAGCCCGGATTGACCGTCATTAGCAGGACAAGATCGAGCCGGTCGAGGACATATTCGATGACAGTTTCCGGCGTCGAAGGATTAAGCGAAACGCCCGCCTTCTTGCCCAGATCACGGATAGCTTGCAGCGAGCGGTCAAGGTGTTTGGTAGCTTCTGCATGAACCGTGATGTAGTCGCATCCGGCATCTGCAAAGGCCGCCAGATAAGGATCGCATGGTTCGATCATCAAATGGCAGTCGAAGATCTTGTCGGTTCGGTTGCGCACGGCTTTGACGATTGGCGGGCCAAAGGTGATGTTGGGAACAAAATGCCCGTCCATCACGTCAAGATGGATCCAGTCGGCCCCTGCCCTGACCACGGCCTCAATCTCATCACCAAGGCGTGAAAAATCAGCTGAAAGCACGGATGGGGCGATGATGGTCTTGCTCACGGTGGTCACTCCTTGCCTTGTGGCCCGCTTTACGGGCTGCTGTCTGGAACACCTTGTGTGAATACGCGGCTGACGGATATGTCAATGGCCCGGATTGTGGATAGTTCATCCGCAGAGACCGGCCCGTCGGCCGAGGAAAACAGTCGGTTCGCTTGCCGCAGCCTTGCCCGGTCGAGTGCGTTGCGTATCGATCGGGCATTCGCAAAATGCGGTTGCTGGCGCCGTCTGTCGATATAGCGCTGCATTGTTTCGCGCGCCTCGTCATCAAGGTGGTAGTTCTGCTGGGCGAGCATTGCCTGCGAGATTGTCAGCAATTCGCCATTGTCATAATCGGGAAAATCGATGTGATGGGCGATGCGCGAACGAAAGCCCGGATTGGACGAAAAGAACTTGTCCATCCGGTCAGCATATCCGGCCAGTATGACCACAAGGTCGTCGCGGTTGTTTTCCATGACCTGAAGCAATATCTCGATGGCTTCCTGGCCGTAGTCCCGCTCGTTGTCGGGTCGGTAGAGGTAATAGGCTTCGTCAATGAAGAGCACGCCGCCCATGGCACGCTTGAGAACATCCTTCGTCTTTGGTGCAGTATGGCCGATATACTGGCCCACCAGATCATCACGGGTGACCGACACCAAATGGCCTTTGCGTACATAGCCAAGGCGATAAAGAATGTTGGCCATTCGCGAGGCTACGGTTGTCTTGCCTGTTCCGGGATTGCCGGTAAAGCTCATATGCAGCGTCGGTGTTTCATGGGACAGACCCATGGCCTTTCTTGCCCGCTCGACGATGAGAAGGGCTGCGATTTCCCGCAGCCGCAATTTCACGGGCTTCAAGCCGATCAACTCGCGGTCGAGTTCAGCCAGCACCTCGGCAACACCTGAAGCCTCGTATTCGGCCTTCAGGTC
This sequence comes from Nitratireductor sp., assembly GCA_020441795.1. Classification (GTDB taxonomy): domain Bacteria; phylum Pseudomonadota; class Alphaproteobacteria; order Rhizobiales; family Rhizobiaceae; genus BOKV01. The sequence goes on along the minus strand of JAGRLM010000113.1, from coordinate 1,332 downwards.
AATTGCCGTTGGCAGTGGTTCGATTGTCTCGGCGGCGGTCATGGCCTTCAATCCTTACTGGTATCTGTCAGCGGCTGGTGGACCAGCTGTAATGCTGTGAACGTCCGCGAATGTCAGTGCGTGTCATCGCAATTTTCGCCTCGACCTTGGGCCGGTTGACGATGAAGGACATGCGCACTGTCTCCCAGCCACGGGTGTCGTCAAAGGCATTGATGCGGATATAGTGCTCGGGGTTGGCCTTGCGGCACTCATCAAGCTCCATCATCACGCCCTTGGCGTCGCGGAGGTCGAACATCGGATTGCCCCACATTTCCCAATAGGTGTTTCTGGGATGGGGATCATCGGTATGTTCAATGCCGATGGCCCAGCCGTTTCTCAGGCAGTATTCCACCTGGGCGTTGATCTGCTGATCGTCGAGATCGGGAAGGAAGGAAAAGCATCCCTGGGTAATACGCATAATGGTGTCTCCTTTTCTGGCAGATCACATGGCAACCGATGGCGAGGGAACAAAGTCCGACGTATCGGTCGAGGTGTAGTTGAAGCTGATATTGCCCCAGGTATCGAGCGCTGCTTCGAGCGGCTTGCACCATTTGGCAGCGGCGCGCAGGATTTCGGGGCCTTCATTGGCGATGTCGCGGCCTTCATTGCGGGCAAGCACCATGGCTTCCAGCGCAACACGGTTTGCCGTGGCACCGGCCTGGATGCCCATTGGATGGCCAATGGTGCCGCCACCGAACTGCAGCACCACATCGTCACCGAACAGGGTCAGCAACTGGTGCATCTGGCCGGCGTGGATACCGCCAGAGGCAACCGGCATGACCTTTTTCAAATCAGCCCAGTCCTGCTCGAAGAAGATGCCGCGCGGCAAGTCGATCTCGTTCTTCGTCTCGCGGCAGACATTGTAGTAACCCTGTACCGTCAGCGGATCGCCTTCGAGCTTGCCGACCGCTGTACCGGTGTGGAGGTGGTCGACACCTGCCAGACGCAGCCATTTTGCAATGACGCGGAAGGATATGCCGTGGTTCTTCTGGCGCGTGTAAGTGCCGTGGCCGGCGCGGTGCATGTGCAGGATCATGTCGTTCTGCCGGCACCATTCGGAAATCGACTGGATCGCCGTCCAACCAATGATCAGGTCAACCATCACAATGACCGAGCCCAGTTCCTTGGCGAATTCGGCGCGGCGGTACATTTCCTCCATGGTTCCGGCGGTAATGTTGAGATAGTGACCCTTCACTTCCCCGGTTTGCGAGGACGCCAGGTTTACGGCCTCCATGCAATAGAGGAAGCGGTCGCGCCAGTGCATGAAAGGCTGCGAGTTGATGTTCTCGTCAT
>JAGRLM010000112.1 GCA_020441795.1 Nitratireductor sp. | reverse complement strand
GACAGTTTGACATCAGTGGTCGACGACAAGGATCTTGCGCCAGAGCAATCTGACGCCGGGGCTGTTTTGCGATCTGTCGCAGACAGCCTCGACATCACCGTTTCCGACCGGATTGAAAGTGTTGAGAAAAGCTGGCGCACCCTCGAAGCCGAGGGGACGGCTTCTGTCTATCAGCGTTTTGAATGGACGCGGGCAAGCCTTCCGACCATCGAAAACGAAGAAGACCGTTCACCATTCATCGTGACTGCGATGCTTGATGGAAGGCCAGCCTTTGTGCTGCCGCTATCGGTGAAGGGTAAGTTCATTCGCACGCTAAGCTGGATTGGCGGAAGCCACGTCAATTTTTCCATGGGGCTCTACAGCCGGGAATTCCTGGCTGCAATCGGGCCCGGCGACATGGCGCGCATCATGCGGCGCGTAACCAGACTGGTTCCCGGCATAGGCTATGTGAAATTGTGCTGCCAACCCGTCGACTGGCGCGGCAATCGCAATCCGATGTTCGACCTGCCACATCAACGCGCCATGAATCCGGCTTTCATGATGACGCTGGCAGGCGGCTTTGAAGCAACACTTGCGCATGGCAACGCCAAGCGCAAACGCAAGAAATTTCGCCAGCAATGCCGGATCGCCGATGAGGCGGGAGGCTGGAAATTCCTTGTCCCGCGTGATGTCGACGGCATTTCCAGATTGCTCGACGTGTTCATCGAGCAGAAATCGCAGCGACTGCGCGAGAAGGGAATCACTGACATTTTCGGTGCACGCAATGCCCAGCGCTTCCTGATGAACCTGGCATTGAAGTCAATTTCAATGGAAGAGCCATTGCTCCAGTTCTACGGATTGGAGATCAATGGCAAGATTCGTGCAGTCTTTGGTGGCGGTGTTCACCAGCGACACTTGTCCGGATATTTCAGTTCCATCTCCACCGACGAATTCACCGCGATGAGCCCGGGCGAAATGCTGCTGTGGCTGACCGTGGAGCACAGTTGTACGGCTGGTCTGACCTGCTTTGACCTTGGTGGCGGCGATGAACGCTACAAGCGGTCGTGGTGTGATGTGGAGATCGGCATGTTCGATGTGATCTTGCCGGTCAGCCTCGTTGGCTATCCGCTTGTGCTGGCCTCAAGGCTGACCAATTGGAGCAAGCGGGTAATTCGCGAGAGCAATCATGCGTGGTGGCTTGTGGGCATGTTGCGCAAGGTCAGAAGCAAATTTCACCTGATTTCTCCCAAACCTGAATAGCGGCACCTGGGCGGCATACCTTCTTCAATTGTCACCGTAAACCGAAAGGCCCGCCATATGCGATGGCGGACCTTCTTTCTTGTTGTCTGTGCGGAATTGTCAGGCAGCAACGACATTTGCGCGCGACACCGCATCCATGCGAATGCAGATGGTGTCCTGAAAGCCGGCAGCGCGGAAATCACCTGCAAAGCTCCTTGCTTCTGCAGATGTGCATCCCTCTCGGCTAATGATGACGATCATTTCGTCGTCAGCAATTGCATCCAGCGCATCAGGGCTAGTGAAGCCGCAATCGAGGATCACGACTTCATAGCTTGATGCCATTGCGCGGAATATTTCGCCCAGACGTTCCAGCGAGAACTCCCCGGCATCCACCACGCCTACCGGAAGGATATGCGCGCCGGAATGGCGATCGATGTGTATTGCCTGACGGAAGGAAATGCTGCCGCCGATCAATTCCTTCAGGCCGGCATGGGCCTTGTCACCAAGGAATTGCGCACTGGTAACCGCACTGCCGGTAAGATCGATAATGGCAACTGAGCGACCTGCATTGGACATTGTGCGGGCGAGGTTCCACGCGACCACTGAACCCGGGTCACCGGCCGGCGAGACAACGGCCAGGCGAACATTGTCCATCTGCAGGAGCGTATCCGACGCTTCGCCAAAGGAAAATGTATCGGGGTCATTGGCAGGCACCGGCGGGGAAACCGCCAGACCACTGCCGACCATTTCTGTCGCAGCAGGGCTGTCGTCGAAGATGCCCGGCTTCGTCTGGCCTGGCATTTCGGGACGGGCTGCCACACCTGGCCTGAGCGGTGTTTGCATGCTTGGCGCCTGAATGACTGGTGCTTTTGGCATTTGCGCTTCCAGCTCGGCGGCCGGACGGGCTTCCAAGCCGGGATTTGCAATGGGTTCAATGCGTTCCGGCATCATTTCCGGATCGACATAGCTGATTGGCTTGAATGCCTTGCCGGTCATCAGCGCCCATCCCAGTATGCCAACAATGCTGAGGATCATCACGGCCAGCGAACCGGCAATGGTGAAGGGTAACACCTTGGGGAAATAGCTTTCGGAAGGCGCAATGGCTCTGGAAATCACCCTGGCGTCGATCGGCAAATAGTCCTTGCTCTGGCGGCTCGCGGCCTCGCGATACCGGGTCAGATAGGTCTCCAGCAATTCACGCTGGGCATTGGCCTCGCGCTCAAGAGCACGCAAGCCTACCTCCGCCTCGCCGACGCGGGCGGATTCCACCTTCAACCGGTTCAGGTCGGCAACGAGTGATGCCTCCTGCTTGCGGGTGAGCTCGATATTGGTTTCGAGGCTGCGAAGGATGTTGCGTGTCTCGATGCGGATCTGCGCTTCGAAATCGCTCACCTGCGATTGCAGTGCCTTCAGCCTTGGATGGCTTGGCAAGAGGGTTGTCGAAAGTTCGGATATCTCGGCACGCAACTGCACCTGACGCTCGCGCAAACGCTGAACCAGCGGCGACGCAATCACTTCCGGTATAATGTCGACAGAAGCACCACGATCCAGAACCGCGCGCACGGTTGCAATCTTGGCTTCGGCATTCGAACGCTCGGCACGCAGGCGTGAAAGCTCGGATGAAACTTCCGAAAGCTGCTGCGTTGCCAGGAGTGCATTGTTGTTGCCGATCAGGATGTCCGAATTCGCACGGAATTCGGCGACCTTGCTTTCTGCTTCGCGGACCTTCTTGCGCAATTCGTCGATTTCAGGTCCGAGCCACTGGGTTGCCTCTTCATTGGCGGAAAAATTGCTCTGCTTCGCAAATTCCAAATAGGCATCGACAATCGCGTTGGGCACTTTTTGCGCCAATGCGGGGTCCTTTGCCCAGAATTCCACGACAATGACCCTCGACTTGTCGACCGAGTAGACCTGCAAACGCTCCTTGAACGCCTTCAAAATCCGCTCGTCCGGCGTCAGGTTCAGCGCGTTCGAACCCATGCCGAATGCGCCAAGCACGGTTCCAAACAGGGACGGCTTCTCATCGTTGAAGTCACGGGAGTCGGCAAGTTTAAGGTCGGAAATCACCTTCAGTGCGATATCATCCGAATCCAGGATCTGCACCTGGCTGCCAATTGCCTGTTCGTCGAACTGGTTTCCGGAAAGGGTATAGTCCCCATCGGAACGACGCGTGAAAACCGATTCCCGCTTCTCTATCACGATCCTTGCATCCGACTTGTAGCGAGGAGAGACATTGGAAAGCAGGAAGAGCAGGCCAACGGCGCTAAACAGGGTCAGCGCGGCAATCAGCCACTTCTTTTTCCAAACTTCAGCCATCAGACCGGCAATGTCGATATCAACATCCGCGGTCAATGCTCGGTTCGAATTCATGGGGTACTCCATACTCCGGGATTTCACGATGCGTGACCAGAGAATGAAGCCTTATGGTAACCAGCAGGTTAAACTGGCAAATATTTATAGTTAACTGATATTAATATTCGTTAATATTAATCATGATTAATACTTTATTAAACTCATAAAATTTCCGAAATTTCACGCCGCGGTTTACGTGCGATTAACCATGGCAGGTAATAAATGACCCGGACAAATGGAGCCGACAGCAGTCAGGCTCTGGTGGCGGTGCCAATGCGCCCTGCCCGCAAACACAAACACTGGACTGCCGGGAAGCAAGATGTTGCGCGTGAATTCCTTGATATCAAGAAATGTGATGATGGTCGTACTGGCATCCGCACTGGTTGGGGGCTGTTCGACCTATCGTCCGGTCGATGAAGCCTTCCATGCCGCATTGCAGCAGCCCTACAAGCTGGATTCTGGTGACAGGTTGCGAATTACCGTTTTCGGCCAGACCGACCTTACCAATACCTATTCTGTCGACAAGGCCGGTTACCTCGCCTTCCCGCTGGTTGGGGCAGTGCAGGCACGCGGCCAGACACCAAAACAGATTGAAGGCCAGTTGGCGGCAAAATTGCGCAATGGATTCCTGCGCAATCCCGATGTTTCAGTCGAGGTTGACCGCTACAGGCCGGTTTTCATCATGGGTGAAGTCGGAGCGCCTGGCCAATATACATATGTTCCGGGAATGACAGTTCAAAATGCCATTGCTCTGGCAGGCGGTTATTCGGGACGCGCCTTGCAGGACAATGCAGACATAACCCGGCAGGTAAACGGTCAGGTGATGAATGGCCGTGTCCCGATCAGCGACCCGGTATTGCCTGGCGACACGATTTACATTCGCGAGCGGCTTTTCTGATCCATGCCGCAAGTGCAGCCCCTTCGCATCGTGCATTGTTTCAGGTCGCCCGTCGGCGGCATCTTCCGCCATGTGCGCGATCTGGTGGAGGCGCAAAGTGCGGCAGGGCATTCGGTCGGCATCATTTGCGATTCCCTGACGGGTGGCGCGCATGAAGAGAAGCTGTTTGACGCCATTCGTCCGAAGCTAGCCCTTGGCCTGACGCGCATTCCGATGCGCCGGGCCATTACACCCGGTGACATCGTCACCTTGCTGCGCAGTCAGCGCGAAATTTCGAGATTGCAACCGGATGTGCTGCATTCGCACGGTGCCAAGGGTGGCGCCTATGCACGCATCATCGGTTCACTGCTACGGGTATCAGGTAGTCGCGTTGCCCGTCTTTATTGTCCACATGGCGGCAGCATCCATTACGATGCAGCCACCATGAAAGGCCGCCTCTTCTTCTTTCTGGAGCGGTTCCTGGAGCGAATGACAGACCGGCTGATCTTTGTCAGCGGTTATGAACGAGACGGCTATATCGAGAAGGTCGGCAAGCCTCGCTGTGCGGTCAGCCTCGTCTATAACGGTTTGTCGCCGGAAGAATTCGAGCCTGTCCACCCCGATCAGGATGCAGCGGATTTCCTGTATATCGGCATGATGCGCGACCTCAAGGGCGCAGATGTATTTCTCGAAGCGCTTGCCTTGTTGCGGGAGCGCGACGGGATTTCGGCAAGTGCGCATTTTGTCGGCGACGGGCCGGACAAACAGAAATACCTCTCCGATATCGAGCGGCTGGGTCTTACGCATCAAGTCATCGTGCATGACGCCATGCCGGCAAGAAATGCCTTTGCCATGGCACGCAGGGTGGTTGTTCCCTCGCGTGCGGAATCCATGCCCTATATCGTTCTGGAAGCCATCGCCGCGCAATTGCCGATCATTGCGACCAATGTGGGCGGAATTCCCGAGATACTTGAAAGCGAAAGCGGTCAACTGGTTGAACCAGGGAGCGTCTCGGCGCTTGCCGATGCCATGAACGTATCGCTATCCGACCCTGCGCTGCTGGAGCAGGCTGCAAGGCGGCGTGAAGAATTGCGCGGCAGGTTTTCTGTTGAACGCATGGCACAGGATGTCGAAGCGGCCTACCGCGCCTCACGTTAACCGGCTGTTCATCGTGAATCACTCGATTTGTCGGTTTCTCCGTTTTGCCGTCACAGACGCGGTGAAATCGAGGGTTTGTTAGCCAATTTCAATTAGCGTCACCGGCAATCAAGCCACAACCGGTGAAAAAAACATGAGCGTTACAAAGAATAGCGGACCGGCCGATCCTCGTATGATCTTTTCTGCCAAAGCCATTCGCGAGGCAGAGGGCGACGAAAAGATCAGCGAAAAACGCGCGGTCGAGCTGAATGAACTGGCAAAACAGGTCGCGGAGCTGTTTTCCTCCGACGCGGTTTCGCCGTTCATGATCAGCGGGATGGTACGGATCATCGAGTTTTTAGGCCTTCTGGCAATCTCGCTGGCCGTTTCCTTTGTGTATCTTCCCGGTGAAGAGCGCTTCAGCTTCACCTATATCGGCGCTTCATTTCTGGGCGCTTTCCTGGCGGTGTGTTTCACGCAGGCAGTTGACGGCTATCAGGTCAATTCACTGCGCAGCTTTGCCAACCAGACATCCAAGGTGGTGACCGGTTTCACCATTGCCATGATCATGCTGGTCGTGGTCGGGTTCTTTTCCAAGACATCGATCGACTATTCCCGTTTCTGGTTTGGCGGATGGTATGCGGCGGGGATGGTTTTCCTCGTTCTCTTCCGCTCGCTTGTTTCGATCTATGTGAAACGCGCGATTGCGGACGGACGGCTGGAGCGCCGCGCGGTGATTGTGGGAGGTGGCGAACCTGCCGCAGAACTCATCCGCTCGCTTGAGGGACAGGCCGAAAGCGATATCCGCATTTGCGGTATCTTCGATGACCGTACCGACGACCGCTCACCAGCCATTGTTGCCGGCTATCCAAAACTTGGCACTGTGCCGGAACTCGTGGAATTTGGCCGCATGGCGCGCGTTGACATGCTGATCGTGTCTTTGCCGCTGTCGGCAGAAAAGCGCGTCTTGCAACTGCTGCGCAGGCTGTGGGTGCTGCCGGTCGATATTCGACTGTCGGCGCATACCAACAAGCTGCGCTTTCGCCCGCGCTCCTATTCCTATGAAGGATCTGTGCCGTTCCTCGACGTTTTCGACAAACCGATTGCCGACTGGGATTCGATCTCCAAGCGGGTATTCGACATCTTCTTCTCGGTATTGGCGCTGATCGTGCTCAGCCCGATCATGCTTGGGACGATGCTGGCAATTCGCATGGAAAGCAAAGGTCCCGTCATCTTCAAGCAGAAGCGCTACGGCTTCAACAATGAGGTGATCGAGGTTCTGAAATTCCGTTCCATGTATCACGAAATGTCTGACCCTGATGCCAAGCGCGTTGTCACCAAGGGCGACCCGCGTGTCACCCGTGTCGGTCGCATCATCCGCAAGACATCGATCGACGAATTGCCGCAATTGTTCAACGTGTTGCGGGGCGACCTTTCCCTTGTCGGACCCCGCCCCCATGCGGTGAACGCACATACGCAGAACCGGTTGTGGGATGAGGTGGTTGACGGATATTTCGCGCGCCACAAGGTGAAGCCGGGTGTTACGGGCTGGGCCCAGATCAATGGTTGGCGCGGTGAAGTAGACACAGAGGACAAGATACGCGAACGCGTCAATTGCGACCTGTACTACATCGAGAACTGGTCATTGATGCTTGATCTGCAAATCCTGTTCATGACGCCGTTCAAGCTCCTGAACACTGAAAACGCCTATTGAGCAATCTTGCCATGATGCAGCCAAGCATGACCATTTCCGGTGCGGCAGCGACTGGAGCAGCACAGCGCGGCCTGCCGGTCAGGTTCATCGCGAATAGCACAATCGCGTTTGCCGCCTTCCTGGGCGGCTTCGTGATTTTCGAACCAGCACCCTATGAGCTGTTTCTGTGTTTGCTACTGGGCATCTGGGTCCTGTTTGGCATGCGCATTCCGCGCTCGGTCCTGCCCTTGCTGATCCTGTTCACCATTTTCAATTTCGGTGGCGTCATATCGTCCTTCCAGATTCCGCAATGGGATCGCGGCGTGATCTATGTGGCAGTTTCCTATTTTCTGGCGTTGAGTTCGGTCTTCTTCGCCATCGTGATCCTGGAAGAACCGGCGCGGCTGCGCATCATTTTCCGCGCCTATGTCGTGGCAGCTTTCATAACAACCATGCTTGGCCTGATCGGCTATTTTCACGCCCTGCCTGGCTTCGAGATCTTCACGCGCTATTCGCGCGCCATGGGCGCATTCCAGGATCCCAATGTCTACGGCCCGTTTCTGGTCCCGCCGATCCTTTATCTGGTCTACGGCATCATGAACCGCTCACCGACCATGTTGCCGATCAGGGCGGGCATCCTGCTCGTGTTGCTGATGGGGCTTTTCCTGGCATTTTCGCGAGCGGCCTGGGGCCTGGCGATCGTCACCGGCGCAATGTTCTACATGTTGCTGGTCATCAACGAGCAGACCGCCAAGATAAGGCTCAAATATATCGTATTGGGCGTGGCCGGTGTTGTTGCGGTAGTCCTGATGCTGGGCATTGCCCTGCAATTTGACGCGGTTTCCGACCTCTTCACGCAGCGCCTCAAGGTTGTTCAGGATTACGACGGCGGTCGTGAAGGCCGTTTTGCCCGGCACTGGGCCGGCTATTATCTGGCACTGTCAAAGCCGCTTGGTATCGGACCGCTGGAGTTTGGCTATATCTTTACCGAGGACACGCACAACATCTTCGTCAAGGCATTGATGGACTATGGCTGGATCGGCTTCATTTCGCTGGTAACGCTGTTCATCTGGACCCTGGTCGCAGGCTTCAAGCTCTTGTTCCGCCAGCGTCCATGGCTGCCATATTACCAGATCGCCTATGTGGTCTTTGTCGGACACCTGCTGATCGGCAATGTAATCGACATCGACCACTGGCGGCATTTTTACCTCATGACAGGAATAGTCTGGGGCGGGATTGCGCTGGAATCACGCCTGATGCGCGAACGCCGACAAGGGCTGCTGATGCAGGCAAGGGCGAAGCTTGCGACATCTGCAAAAACTCGCTGAAATGGAAATCTCGAAATGATGGAAATGGTCGGAGCGAGAGGATTCGAACCTCCGACCCCCTGGACCCCATCCAGGTGCGCTACCAGACTGCGCTACGCTCCGTAATGGCGCGGACTATATGCAGGTGCCCCTGCCAATTCAACATGAAAGATCGGACTTGGAGAGCTAAATTGGCGAAGCAATCATCCGCTCAGCCCAGTCGCGTCAATTCCCGCGTACCTGGTCCAGCAGGCGTTTGCATTCCAGCAACTCGTATAGTGTTGCCTGGAGATTGCGCCGGTCATCGGCATTGAGCTCATAGCCTGCCTCAATGGGCGGCAGACTGTTTTCACGGCTGATCAGGCGGCCAAAAATACCGCGCGACTTTTCCTGCCCGCCAACAACTTCATGAACAGGAACGGCCTTGCGCGACGGGGCTCTTGGCGTTTCGGGCATTTCGAGCATTTCATCTTCCGCCTCAAGATCGTCTTGCTGCCCGTGCTCGCTGCCAGGGGCGCCGTCTGCGCGAACCACCCCTATTGCAGTGGTGGGCGGGAGGTCTGAGCCTTCCGTTCCAGCCTCGATCTCGCCGCTGCCTACGGCTACGACAAAACGATTGCCCTGTTCCTTGAGAATGCGTTGAAGACCACGGATCGTATAGCCTTCTTCGTAAAGAAGCTTCTTGATGCCGCGCAGCAGGTCCACATCATCCGGCCGATAGTAACGACGACCTCCGCCACGCTTGAGCGGCTTGATCTGCGTGAACCGTGTCTCCCAGAAACGCAGGACGTGCTGCGGGAGATCAAGGTCCTCCGCAACTTCACTTATGGTCCTGAATGCGTCAGGGCTCTTGTTCAAGCAGGTGCTCCCGAATTCAATGCGAACCAGAACGAACGAATGCAGGCAATGCCGAATAGTGACAGCTTGTCATGAGGTTAGCATGATTCGCGCCGGTTTTCCCCTTCGCAGCCAGTTTACTTGCCAGACTTCCTGTGTCCGGCAATCACGGCATCCTTGAGGACGTTGGACGGCTTGAATACCATCACCTTTCTCGACGAGATCGGCACCTCTTCACCGGTTTTCGGATTGCGGCCCACACGCTCGTTCTTGCTACGGACAAGAAATGAGCCAAAGGATGAGAGCTTGACCGACTGGCCGCTCACAATACTGTCGCAGATCGTATCCAGCACCATTTCGACAAGCTCTGCCGACTCGGTGCGTGACAATCCGACTTTCTGGTAGACTGCTTCGCAAAGGTCTACCCGGGTTATGGTTTTTCCCCCCATGGCAATTTCCTGTCTGCCTGGCTTACTACTCTCTGGTCCTGTACCGTATCACGGTTTTTCCAAAACGTGACAACAACCGGATCAACAATTTCCAACATGCATTTGTCTGGCGGAAAATGCAGAAACAGGTATCCTTCAAGACCCATGGACGGATTACTCCGGAAGTATTCTTGTTTCCCTAACGGCACCAGTCATGCAATTCTTCAGACAAACTTGCTGATTGTATGGAATTCGACTTTCAAATCCAACACCACCAATGCGCGCAAGAACCCGAAATTGTAATCAAATCAGCACCTGGAGTGCAGATTTAATGCAAAAGCTTTCGTGGGCGAAGCTTGCACAATCCATATACTACAGAATTAAAGTTGGTGCTTCAAGGTTGATATCCCGGGGGTTCCTTGCAGGTTCACTCACCACCGAAGCAGGATAGACCCCCAGGTAAATCCGCCGCCCATTGCCTCAAGCATTACCAGATCCCCGGTCTTGATGCGTCCATCCGCCACTGCCTCGCAAAGGGCAAGCGGGATGGAGGCTGCTGATGTATTGCCGTGACGATCAACCGTCACGACCACCTTTTCAGGCGCAATATCAAGCTTCTTTGCCGAAGCATCGATTATTCGACGATTTGCCTGGTGTGGAACGAACCAGTCCAGATCAGCGCTGGTAAGGCCGGTCGCTGCATAGGCCGCCTCGATCACGTCGGTAATCATTCCCACCGCATGGCGGAACACTTCGCGGCCTTCCATGCGCAGATGGCCAACTGTGCCCGTCGTCGAAGGGCCGCCATCGACATAGAGCTTGTCCTTGTGTGCGCCGTCCGAACGAAGATGCGCGGTCAGGATGCCGCGATCGGAACTGTCACCCCTGCCCTCCATCGCCTCGATGATGACTGCGCCCGCACCGTCACCGAACAGGACGCAGGTCGTACGATCGGTCCAGTCAAGGATGCGCGAGAAGGTTTCAGCACCGATCACCAGGATACGCTTTGCAAATCCGGTACGGATATACTGGTCTGCCGTCGTGAGCGCGAAGATGAAGCCCGAACAAACCGCCTGCGAATCGAAGGCGGCACCGTGATGCATTCCCAGCCGATTCTGGATCTCGACCGCGGTTGCCGGGAAGGTATTGTTGGGAGTGGATGTGGCGAGGATGATCATGTCGAGATCATCGACCGTCACACCGGCAGCGGCCATTGCGGCGCGAGCGGCCTTTTCGCCCAGGTCAGCAGTTGTTTCGCCTTCGGCCGCAATCCTTCGCTCACGAATACCCGTGCGCTGGGCGATCCACTCGTCATTGGTGTCAATCATGCCTTCAAAATCGGCATTCTTCATGATGCGCGACGGCAGGTAGCTACCGCAGCCGGTGATGACTGATCTTATCACTTCGATTTCCCGTCATTCTCCGATGGATCTGGCTTCTTTGGACCTGATTCCACCGAAATAGTTCAAATCACTGGCTATGCGGCCAATTATCTCGTTTGCCGCCATGTCATGGCCCATTGCAATGGCTGCGGCGAATCCTTCTGCGTCTGTACCACCATGGCTCTTGATGACAATACCATTTAGGCCCAGCATGACCGCGCCATTGACCTTGCGCGGGTCCATCTTCTCCCGCAAATGGTCAAAGGCCGATTTCGCCAGCAGGTATCCGAGCTTTGCCAGGAGTGTACGCCCCATGGCGGCCCGCAGGTATTCGGCAATCTGCTTTGCCGTTCCCTCGGCGGTCTTCAAAGCGATGTTGCCCGAAAATCCTTCCGTTACCACCACGTCCACCGTGCCCCGACCGAGGTCATCCCCTTCGACGAAGCCGTGGTAAACCAGATTGGGCAAGTGGTAATCGCGCAGGATCTGGCCTGCTTCCTTTACCTCCTCCATGCCCTTGACCTCTTCAACGCCAATGTTGAGAAGCCCGATGCTGGGTCGCTCCAGATCATAAAGAGCACGTGCCATGGCGGCCCCCATCAGGGCAAAATCGATCAGCTGGCTGGCATCAGCGCCAATATTGGCACCCACATCCAGCACCACGCTCTCGCCTTTCAGGGTCGGCCAGAGTGCGGCCATTGCCGGGCGTTCAATTCCGGACATTGTCCGCAGGCAGAACTTCGCCATTGCCATCAGTGCGCCGGTATTGCCGGCGGAAACACAGAAATCGGCCTCGCCAGACTTTACCGCTTCAATGGCGCGCCACATGCCCGACTTCCAGCGCCCCCGACGCAGCGCCTGGCTGGGCTTGTCGTCCATGGAAATGGATACTTCGCAATGGATGATGCTGGAAACAGGTTCGAGACGCGGATGGCTGGCCAGGACCTTGCGGATCGCGGTTTCATCGCCATAGAAGCGAAACCGCAATTCCGGGCGGCGCTCATGTGCTATGGCAGCACCGCCGATGACCACGGCCGGACCGTGGTCGCCTCCCATTGCATCAAGTGAAACTGTTCTGGATTGAGACATGTGGGAAATTCGTACCATACCCCTTGGGTGCTGCGGGAGCTTCGCGATCAGAATCCTGCCTGCCAGCAAACCGTTGGCCTTTGCCGGACAATAGTGTTTTCCACACAGTTCGCAAGGCGAATGCGGTCAGCCGCCCTGCATCCCACCGGTTTTTGCCTAATCGTTTTCCCGTTTGAGCGCTTTCAACACGGCAAATGGTGAGGGCGGGCGCTCGTCCTCATCGTTTTCCCCGGTGATTTCCGGCGGCAGCTCTGCTCCCTCTGATCTTGGAAACAGATCGATCTCCAAACCCAGCCATTCAACCACCACCGGCCAGAGATCAATCGTATCGCCGGAAAAACTTTCGGGAATGTCTTCCCCATCAGGATCCAGGACCAGTTCACCAGTATCAACGGGCTGACGCCTGGAGAGTTTGGAATCCTCGCGGATGAAGGTCACATCCAACTGACCGTCTATCTGTTGAAGCACCGGCTCCAGCGTAATCACGCAGGGCTGCTCGACAGTGGCGCGGATCTCGCCCGTGATCTCGACACCATCGCGACGCCAGCGCTTCACCAGCAGGTCCGCTTCAAGTCGGTGAAAGGCTGTCACGCCACATGCGGCTGCAACCATCGCCTTTTCGGCTTCGTCGGGACGCAGACGCGCGCGAAACCCCGAACCGGGCAGCACGGCGACGTGAACTTCAAATTGGAGGATTGGCGCGAGTTCTGTCATGGTCATTCCTCGGATTCGGGATCAGGCCAGGAGAGCCGGGCTTCGCCGATCTCGGCCGGACTGGTCGCAGCAAGGCAATCAGCTGCCCTGAACATATATCCAGTGAGCCTTTCGACCTCACCGGCCTGAAGCGTGGTGAAACGGTTGGCGATTGCCGATTTCATCGCTTTTGCGTCACGACTGCTCAAGGGTTCGGCAAATTCGGAAATCTGGCCGTAGAAGCCGCGAATCATTGCTTTCTTCCGCTTTGGAACTGACGTGTCGCCAATGCCGATTTCACGCAAGGCGCGGTCTGTGTCGGCGGTGAATATGTCGAATACCTGCTGGCCCAGCTCTGCCGAAACCGGATCATCCGCATTTGCCAATCTGTGCGACAGCAGGAACATGTGCAAGGCGAGCATGTCGAAGCGACCAGTGACCGTGTCCTCAAAACCATATCGGGTATAGAATGCACTATTGCGGGCCTGTGCCATAACACGGCCATAAATTTCCTGCGGAACAACCTGGTTGGCGGATGAGCCGCGAAGTCCGGCAAGCAATCTTGAAAGCGGGGCGATGGGCATGGTCTGGAAACGTCCTTTTGACCGGGTTCGGGATCGTTCACTTGCAACTTGGCAAACGGTGATATACCGGAAACGACTGGAATTACAGGTATTGAACTGGCATTGATGTGCGGCAATTCCAACCAGCGCATCTTCGAATAGACGGGAATGACCCAAGTCATGACGAAAGAATGGGCGAACATGAACAGAAGTCTGCGCCTTGCAGGCATGGTTGCAGCGGCAATCAGCCTCGGCGCGCTGCAGGGCTGCAATTCGCAGCAGGTCTTCACCCATGGCGCGGTAATCACCCAGAACCAGATCGAACTGATCCCGGTCGGCTCCAGCCGTGACCAGGTGCTGCTTGCGCTTGGCACGCCATCGACCACCGGCAGTTTCGACAACGAGGTTTTCTACTACATCACGCAGACCAAGGAAAAAAAGTTTGCCTATCAGAAGGGCCAGATCGTCGATCAGCGCATTCTGGCAGTCTATTTCGATGAGACGCAGACCGTTGCCAATGTCGCCAATTACGGATTGCAGGACGGCAAGGTGTTCGACTTCATCTCCCGCACGACGCCCACGACCGGCAAGGATCTGACATTCCTCGGACAAATTCTGGCAGGCGGCGGCAAGAATGCCAAGCCGATTGCACCATTGCCACCGCAGGGCAGCAAGTTCTGAACAGCTTCAGGATCAAGCCTGAACAAACAAAGACCCCGCGGATCGCTCCGCGGGGTTTTTCATTTCAGCGTGGATCACGCAGATCAGTGTGCCAGAACTGCGAGAAGCAGAAGCGCCACGATGTTGGTGATCTTGATGGCCG
>JAGRLM010000111.1 GCA_020441795.1 Nitratireductor sp. | reverse complement strand
GCCGCTATTGAATGAACGTTCAACAAAAAACTTGCATTTTTTTCCTTTGGGCTGAATTATTCCGGGACCCGAACCCAAGATGGCTGAATTATTCCTGTGCCAGGAGAGTTGGCAATGACCAGTCCACAAAGTTCAGACACTAGCAGCAATGGCGTTGAACATTCGGCGGGCGTTGTTGATGAATATGACGAGACTGCCATCCGCTTTCTGGAAGCCTTGTGGGGTGAGGGGTACTTGTCGCCCGGTGGCCCGGATGAAGTGCGCCGGATCGTCGAAGGTGTGGAGTTTTCCGGCAGGGATGTGCTCGATATTGGCTGCGGGTCTGGCGGGATCACCCTGTTTCTGGCGCGTGAATACCCGCTGCGCCAGATAACTGGTTTTGATGTCGAGCAACCGGTGATCGACGCTGCAGCCAGAAGGGCGCAGGACGAGGGCGTTGGCGACAGGGTGGACTTTGTTCGAGGCGCGCCGGGAATACTGCCATTCGGCGATGCATCCTTTGACATCGTGTTTTCCAAGGATGCGATGGTTCATGTCGCTGACAAGGAAAACCTTTTTGCAGATATTTTTCGAATTTTGCGGCCAGGCGGCATTTTCGCGGCGAGTGACTGGCTGACATCGCATGATGGCCAGCCATCTCCGGCAATGCGGGAATATCTGGCAGCTGAGGGGCTCAGTTTCGGAATGGCGTCCGCTCGGCGCTATGAGCAGGCAATGCTTGCTGCCGGTTTTGCTGATGTGAAAACCAGCAGTCGCAACGCCTGGTACCGCGAGGTTGCGCGCGGTGAACTTGCCCGACTGAAAGGCCCGGAATATGAGCGGATCGCGGCTGTGGTTGGCAAGGACTATGTGGACAAGAACATCCGCACCTGGAGTGCGATGCAGGTAGTTCTCGACAGTGGCGAGCATTGCCCGACCCATCTTCGCGCCAGAAAGCCTGCTTGATGAGCGAAGTGGAGGAAAAGATCGCCAGTGACCAGTCCGACCGAGAGGGGCCGACACCGCGTCGGCGCGAATCCAAGGCGGCCCGCAGAGAACAGCTGATCAATGCCACGATCGATTCACTGGCGCTGCGCGGCTATTCAGCCACAACCATGGCAAATGTGTCGGACGGTGCGAAACTGTCGCGCGGGATCGTGAATTTTCATTTTGAAAGCAAGGAAAACCTGCTGCTGGAGACACTGCAGTTCATGTCGGATGAATATGCGCAGAACTGGGAGGAATGCCTTGCGAGCGCTCCGGCCGACACGGCTTCGCGTATTTCGGTGCTGGTGACGGCGGATCTCGACAAGAAGGTGTGCACGCCACGCAAGGTGGCTGCGTGGTTTGCGCTGATGGCGGAGGCGAAGTCACGCCCTGCCTATCAGAAGCTTTGCTGGGAACGGGACCGCAAATATCGCGCGGTGCTGGAAGAGCTTTGCCAAATGGCGAAGGAAGAGGCGGGTTACCAATATGACCCACACAATGTGACTGCGGCAATCTATGCGATGCAGGAAGGACTATGGCTGCGCCTGATGCTTTCTGGTCGCGACTATACCCGCAATACGGCCCTGTCCGTCGTGCGGCAAACCCTGGGAGCATTATTTCCGAAGCATTTTACGCCTGAGGGCATACCGCAGGAGTTGCCCCAATAACTTCAAGAAGGGAAACAGGAATGAAAACCGGCAAAACCAAAGGCATTCTGGCGAGGCTGGGCCTCGCGATACTTCTGGCCTCTTCGGCGCCCCTTGTTGCGCATAGCGAAGACAAGGACCTCGTCGTGTTCGACTGGTCGGGATATGAGGACCCGGCATTCCATCCGGCTTATGTCGAGAAACACGGAGATTCGCCGACATTCGCATTTTTTGGAGACGAGGAAGAAGCGTTCCAGAAATTGCGCTCGGGCTTCAAGGCTGATGTCGCGCATCCGTGTTCCCAAAGCGTTGTCAAATGGCGTGAAGCCGGTCTGCTCAAGCCCCTCGACACATCCCGCATTGCGGCCTGGAACGACATCTTGCCGGGCATCAAGGCCATGAAGAACCTGATGACGACGGAAGATGGCAAAGCCTGGATGGTGCCTTTCGAATGGGGCAATACCGCGGTTACCTACATGACGGAGAAGGTCAAGCCGGAGGAAATCCAGTCGCTTAAGGCCTTTGCTGATCCCAGCTTTGAAGGGCGTGTTTCCATTGGCGACAATGTTGATGATGCTTATGCGCTGGCAAGCCTGGTGATTGGTGTCAGGGACTGGTCGACCATGACCGATGAGCAATTTGCGGAAGCCTCTGAAT
Source organism: Nitratireductor sp. (assembly GCA_020441795.1). GTDB lineage: Bacteria > Pseudomonadota > Alphaproteobacteria > Rhizobiales > Rhizobiaceae > BOKV01. Next base: position 5,829 of record JAGRLM010000111.1, on the reverse strand, counting down.
TCCTGCGCAAGGTGCACAAGAATGTGCGTCTTTACTGGACCGACAATACCGAATTGAGCCAGGCAATGGCAGGTGGAGAGGTTGATCTTGCCTGGGCTTGGAACGAGACCGCGACAACGCTTCAGGCGGATGGAGTGGCAGTGGCGATCAAGAAGGATACGGATGAGGGCCTGTCCACCTGGGTTTGCGGCTATACCTTGCTGAATGACGCGCCAGGCAGCGAAGACAAGGCCTATGACTACCTCAATGCTGTCGTTGATCCGGCGGTCTCATCCTATCTGGTATCGGAATGGGGCTATGGTCACAGCAATGCCAAGGGCATGGCAGCGATTGATGCCGAAACACTGGCGTCCAGCGGCTATGGCGATATCAATGCCTTTGTTGACAAGACCCTGTTTCAGTCGCCTGTGCCAACGGAACTGCGGCAGAAAATGATTGCCGAGTTCGAGAAGATCAAGGCAGGTTACTGAATTCGATAATGTCCGGCGCAGCGCCCCTGTGCCGGACACTTCATCCCTCCATGACGACAAACGCATCCCTGTCATGGGTCAGCGTGATACTGCTTCCCACGGGAATATCGTCGGCGCCGAAATCATTGGTTTCGACCACCGAAACCGGATTTTCCTGGCCTTCGATTGAAACCAGCAGATTGGTAATTTCTCCATAGTAATGGCGATCGATCACCTTGCCGACAATTTTTGGATCGGCGGTTTCTCCGTCCCAGACAATTCGCAGGCGCTCTGGCCTTATCCCGATGGTTGCGTTGTCCGGATCAATGCCTCGTCCATTGTCGAGCTTGCCGGCAATCGTTCCCAGTCCGGGGAGTAGTGCTGAATATTCTGCACCCTGCGTCCGGAAGTCCCGGCAGGTCATGAAATTCATGCCGCCCAGAAAATCAGCGACCTGTCGGCTTGCCGGATTCTGGTAGATCTCCCTTGGGCTGGCAATCTGCGCGATCCTGCCTGCAAACATCACCGCAATGCGGTCTGACATTCCGAGCGCCTCATATTGGTCATGGGTAACCAGGACGAAGGTAATTCCGATCTGGCGTTGCAGGTGACGGAGTTCGACCTGCATCTGTTCGCGCAGTTTCTTGTCCAGTGCCGACAGCGGTTCATCCAGCAGCAGAACCTTGGGTCGCATTACCAGCGCGCGCGCGAGCGCGACCCGCTGCCTTTGGCCACCTGACAGCTGATCGCCCATTCTGGGACCAAGGCCTGTCAATTCCACCTGCGCGAGCGCGGCATCCACACGACGGCTTTCCTCCTCGCGACCCAGGCGCATTCGCTTCAGGCCGTAGGCAACATTTTCGGCCACGTTGAGATGCGGGAATATCGCATAGCTTTGGAAAACCATGTTGGTCGGGCGCTTGTTGGGCGGCAGTCCCGCCATTGACATGCCACTGATCATGATGGCTCCCGATGTCGGGTCGTCAAAGCCGCCGATCAGGCGAAGCAAGGTGGTCTTGCCGCATCCCGACGGTCCGAGCAGGGAAAAGAATTCCCCTGCCGCAATCTCGGCAGATACGGGGCCCAGCGCTCTGAATGATCCGTAATGTTTCTCGACATCGGTGATGCCGATCATGGTTTCGTTTGTCATTGCGCCTCTGCCTGCCTTCCGGTTCCCATTTTCTTTTCTGCGCGCCGGCGAATGATCTCCGCTGCCGTCAGCATCACCAGGGATGCAGCAATCATGATCGAACCAAGGGCCAGCACATTTGGCAGCTTGGCTGCAAAGCGGAGTTGCCCCCAGATATAGACCGGCAAGGTTGGTTCCGTGCCGCTGAGGAAAAATGCCAGAATGAACTCGTCCAGCGAGATGGTGAAAGTTACCAGCAGGCTGGAAATGATGGATGGCATCAGCATTGGCAATGTGATGCGCGTGAGTGTGCCCCAGGCTGTTTCGCCAAGGTCGCGCGAAGCTGCCTCCATGTTGGGGTCAAAGCCCTCGAAACCGGAGACAAGTACGGTAATGGAATAGGGAACACAGATCAGCAGGTGGCCCAGAATGACTGTCATGAGCGAGAGTTCGAGCCCGAGGCCCAGAAGCACCACAAGAAGCGATATCGCAATGATGATTTCCGGCAATACCAGCGGCGCCATGATCAGGCCCGTGGCAATGCCTTTTCCGCGAAAGCGGTAGCGGGTCATGGCGCGTGCGGCGCAAATGCCAAGGATGGTGCTGAGCACTGCAGCGCTGATACCTACTATCAGCGAGTTCCAGGCGGCACTGTGCATGGTCGAGTTGGTTGCCAGGCTTTCATACCATTTAAATGAAAAGCCGGTCAGCGGAAGTTTTGGCGTGGCGGAACTGTTGAAGGAAAATACCGGAAGCAGCAAAACCGGAAAATAGAGAATGGCAACGTAAACCGTCACGTAAAATGCCAGCAGATTGCGCGCAATCGCGGATCGCCTCATTTCATCAATCTCCTGAATCCGAGGAGCAACAGCACCATCGCGCCGGAAACGACAGCGACTATGACCATGGTACTGACGGCAAGTGCAGCACCCAGAGGCCAGTTTGCGGCCTTCCCGAACTGTACCTGAATGGCATTGGCGATCATGACGCCGTCCTTGCCGCCGACCAGTTTCGGCGTGACATAGTCACCAACAGTCGGGATCATGACGATCATCAATGCAGCGATGATGCCGGGCATTGCCAATGGAAGGGTGATGCGCATGAAGCGCCTGACAGGCCCGTCGCCAAGATCGGCGGCAGCTTCGAGCAGCGTGCGGTCGATCTTTTCGAGCGAAACGAACAAGGGAAGGATGGCAAAGGCAGCCCAGCTGTGGGCAAGCGTTATGATTACGGCTGTGGTGTTGTAGAGGAGCGTGTCGAGAGGCTCGCTGATGATGCCCAAGTGGAGCAAGCCGGTATTGATCACGCCGTTGTATCCAAGGATCACTTTCCAGGACAGAATGCGCAACAGATAGCCGGACCAGAACGGCACGGTGATGATGAATAGCCACAAGCCCTTGTAGCGCCCGCCGCGGAAAGACACGAACCAGGCAACCGGAAAAGCCAGGACAACGGTGACGATCGAGACGCTGACAGAGACTTGCAACGAGCGCAACAACAGATCCCGGTAGATAGGTTCGCTCAGCGCTGCCTTGTAGTTGGCAAGGGTGAAGGTGCGATCAATCGTGAGGTAGTCCTGGGTCCAGAAGCTGTTGGCAAAAATGACAAGGATCGGGCCGATCAACAACAGGAAGGCATAAAGCAGGGGCGGGGAAATCGTCAGCCATCCCTTGCCGGTTTCGGTGCGCAAGGCGGCCTGAATTGTTGGCGGCGCCGTGCGGCCTTGCCCGCCGGCCTTTCCATCCTGATGCGTGTCCCCAAGCGTTCCCTGAAACTTCAACCAGGTTCTCCTGCGTGTTGCCGAGATGATTTTGGAGCGAAATCCCGATTGAACGCAAGGGATAATTCTGACACTATTGATTGAACAATCATTCAATAATACGATTTTCGGATTGTATGGATGCGCGAGAAAGCAGGCGAGTGATTTCGCGGTAATCAGTTGAGGACCAGACATGCTGGAGAAATCACGGGAACTGTTCACGACAGCATCGGCTGACGCGAAGGCGCATCTGATCCAGCCGTGGCCATATGCGGGTTCCATCGGCGATGAATCGCGCGGCATGGTCGGCTCGGCCGACGGAATCTATGTTCACGATGAAAAAGGCCGCCGCCTGATCGACGGTCCTGCCGGGATGTGGTGCACCAATGTGGGCCATCGCAATGCCGTACTGGCAGATGCCTTGCGCGACCAGGCCATGGAACTGTCCTACAATACGCCGTGGTATACATGCAGCTCGCCATCGGCAGAACTGGCCAGGCGTCTGGCTGAACACACGCCTGGTGATCTTGATCATTTCTTCTTCACCACCGGGGGATCAACCGCGGTGGAAACGGCATTGCGGTTCGTCCAGTTCTACAACAACGTCAAGGGCCGTCCGCAAAAGAAGAAGATCTTGTGCAGGGAAGGTGGGTATCACGGCAGCACCTATTTGTCGGCTTCCCTCAACGGCTCGCAACGCAGCCGCAACTGGATGGATTTTGCTGACGAGATGGTGATCCGGCTTTCCTGTCCGGACCCGTTTCGGCGGCCATCGCACATGGATATTGATACTTTTGCCGATTTCCTGGTCGGCGAATTCGAGCAGGCGATTGCGGACAATGGCGCGGACAATATTGCTGCCTTCATAGGTGAACCGATCATGGCATCGGGCGGTGTCATTGTTCCGCCGGAAGGATATTTCGCGCGGATTCGTGAGTTGTGCAGCGCAAATGATATCGTGTTCATTGCAGATGAAGTCGTTACCGCCTTCGGCAGGCTTGGCCATGTCTTTGCCAGCGAGGCCCGGTTCGGCGTGGTTCCCGATATCATCACCTTCGCCAAGGGAGTGACCTCCGGTTATTTCCCGCTGGGTGGCATGGCGGTGTCTGATCGTCTGCTGCAGGAATTGCGGCATTCCAATCATTCAGAAGCCATGTTTGCCCATGGTCTTACCTATTCCAGCCATCCCATCGGTTGCACCGTGGCCCTTCGGAACCTTGATCTTCTGGAAGGTGGCATACTTGATCATGCCCGGGAGATGGAGGGGTATTTCCAGGGCCAATTGAAAACCCTTGAAGCGCTTGACCTGGTTGGCGAGGTGCGCGGCATGGGTCTGATGGGCTGTGTCGAATGTGTCGCTGATCGCGAGAGCCGCAATCCCATTCGTCTTGATACCGAGGTTGGAAACCGGATTGACCGCCATTGCCAGGAACTGGGCCTGTTGGTGCGGCCGCTGGTCCATATGTGTGTCATGTCACCGCCACTGGTGATTACGCGCGAACAGGTGGACACCATGACCGCGATACTTCGCCAGGGAATTGAACGAACGATGGCCGAACTTCGCAGTGAAGGGGTGTGGCAGGGCTAGCTGCAGCTCAAGATGTTGTTCCCAGCATTGCCGCGTTGAGGCGGGCAATTTCGGGTTCTCCAGGATGCTTGGCGACAGTTGCCACCGGCAACACCGAACGGATGTGATCGTGATGGGTTCTTACGCCATATTCGAGATCAGACAGGTAGAACCCCTCGAACCGGCTGGAGTCCAGCGCTTCGTTTGACCATTCCGTCAGTTGGACATCCTCGCTCATCGTATCACGGTCAATCCGGGATGCCAGATAGCGGGCGAGGCGCTGTTTTCGGCTCTCGTCGCGATAGCGGTATATTGCGCCACGCAATTCCGTCTTGCCGGTTGAAAGCGGGAACTCCTGGTAGAACTGCATGATTTCCGGTGTCACGGCGATTACCGCATTGGGAAAGAGGCCGTAATAGAGCCAGGCCCGTTGCAGGTGGTCGGGCATGCCTGGGCGGGGTTCGACAGCGTTGACGTAATGGCGAACGCTCCAGCGCCGGCCACGGTCTCCGCATTTGGCATATGAGCGGCAAATCCCGTCAACAAATGGTTCGTCGAAATAGGTCGGGCCGTACAGGTCCTGAAGTGCGGGATGGGCAAGTGCCACGTGATATCCCTCATTGTCGACATCGCGAACCGACTTCCAGTTGACGTTGGATATGTGTTTCCAGAAGCCGCCGGCAGGGACCATCTCCGCCATGTCGTAATTGGCAATCTCGTCCGCAAAGGGTTGCAACAGGCTGGCTATGGAGGGTTGAGGGCCTTTTTCAAAGCGGATGAAGACGAGGCCATTCCAGATTTCGGTCTCAAGCGGCGGCAGGCCAAATCTTTCCTTGTCTAGAGGCGGGAAACTGTCCGGCCTTGCCGGACCGCGCAGTGTGCCATCGAGATTGTAGACCCAGCCGTGGAAGGGGCAGACAAGCGC
>JAGRLM010000110.1:5344-9094 GCA_020441795.1 Nitratireductor sp. | reverse complement strand
TCAAAGCATGGTGTCTTCACCAAGCAGCCCGGCAAGCTGACCAATGATTTCTTTGTCAATCTGGTGGATATGGGAACCGAGTGGAAGCCGGTCTCCAAGGACGCGGATGTCTTTGAGGGGCATGACCGCAAGACTGGCAAGGTCAAGTGGACGGCAACCCGGGTGGACCTGGTATTCGGTTCCAACTCGCAGCTTCGTGCACTCAGCGAAGTCTATGCCCAGGATGATGCGCAGAAGAAATTCGTCAATGACTTCGTCGCGGCCTGGACCAAGGTGATGAACGCAGACCGGTTTGACATCGCCTGATCACTCAGGCGCTGATCAAGGAGTTCGTCAATCATGAAGACAAGGGCGGTGCCTCCATGAGGTGCCGCCCTTTGCTGTTGTCTCAGGAGAGCCAGTCGGGGTAATCGCTGACAAGCAGATGCCTTGGCTCGGCGTCTTCCTCGATCCGGGAAAAGCGACCGAGCGGCTCGGCAAAGATATTGTCCGTGAGGTCATCATTCACGGTCGAGACTTCGCCAATCAGCACATCGCCGCCTTCGCCCCAGAATGCATGCCAGTTACCGGGAAGCAGGGTAACGCTTTCGCCGGGATCGAGGCGAAGGACGTCTCCCGCCGGCTGGGTGCGCAGCACGCCATCGGTCGCGACAGTAACATCGGACTTCTTGTCAATGCTTCCGTCCGGCAGCGAATTGTAAAGCTTGAGCGCCAGCTTGGCACCACCGCGATTGATGATATCCTCTGCCTTGACGATATGGCGATGCATCGGAGACATCTGGTGCTTGCGGGAAATCATGATCTTTTCCGCATAGCACTTGCCGCCACCGCGCTTTAAGTCTTCCAGTGATCCGTTTCGCATGGTGAAAAGAAACAGGCCGAGATTGTCGAAATCGCCCTTGCCGTAATCCGTGATGTCCCAGCCAAGACGGGCGTCGACAATGCCGCTGATGGATTGCCTTTGTTGCTGCATTTGCCTTGGTGACCAATAGGCAAATGGGGGAAGCACAAAGCCGAAGGAACGGATGAATTCATCGGCCTGCAACATGATTTCATTGACTTGTGAGCGTTTCATGGGTTTTCCCGAAAAAGGATGATGCGGGAGTTCCGCAATTCGCCGCCAAGGGAATCCGACAGCCCGGATTTGTCAACCACCATGGCGCTTGATTGGTACTATCGTTCCAGTCGCGATGAAGCATGTTCGAGTTCGCGATGCAGGCGTTGCTCTTCCTTGATCGCAGGTTCCGAAAACCGGGCGAGGAGCAGATAGGCTACAGGCGTAAGGAAAAGCGTTGCAATCGTTGCAAGGCCCAATCCGCCGACGATGACCCATCCAAGCGCCTCGCGCGCCTCCGCCCCTGCACCGAATGCAAAGACCAGGGGCAGGGCACCAAGGACGGTCGAAATCATGGTCATCATCACCGGGCGCAGGCGAATCCGGGATGATTCGGCAATCGCCTCGCGGATCGACAACCCGGTATTGCGCAACTGGTTTGCGAATTCGACGATCAGGATCCCGTTCTTGGCCATCACCCCGACCAGGAGTACCAGTCCGATCTGGCTGTAGACATTGAATGTGCCGCCGGTGAATTTCATAGCGACAACTGCACAGGCAAGGCCAAGCGGCACGGTTGCCATGATGATCAGCGCACTCACGAAACTCTCGAATTGGGCGGCCAACACCAGCAACACCACGATGATCGCTACTGCAAACGTAGCCATGATATCGCGTGAGGACTGGTCAAGGGTAGCAGCCTCCGCAAGCGGTATGACGCGCATGCCTGGAAGCAATACAGGTTCAGCCAGCTTGACGAGTTCGTCATAGGCGTCGCCCAGAGCGAAGTCTGGAACAAGGCCAGCGGTAATGGAAACCGCTCGCAATTGCTGCTCGCGGCTGAGCGATGGTGCCACGGCCTTTTCCTCAAGCGTTGCGATGGTCGACATGGGAACCATCCGGCCATCGCTGGTCTTGAGGAAGATACTTTCAAGATCCGTCGGGTCATTGATCGGTGAGGTGGTTGAGACGATCTTGACCGGATAGGCGCGGTCACGAATGAAAACCTGCGCCACTTCGCGGCCATCGAGGACAGCCTGCAATGTCTCGGCAAGTCCCGAAATGTCGATGCCGAGATCGGTTGCCCGCTCGCGATTGATGCTGACGGAAAGCTGCGGCTGGGTGGTTTCGTAGGAAAGGCGGACTTGTCCAAAACGCGGATTCTGCTCCATCAGATCGACAAGCTTGCCGGCGCTGTCGGCAAGTTCGGAATAGGAATTGCCAACCAGTGCGAACTGCAGTCCATTGCCTGCCCCGCGAATGCCAAGGCTGTTGGGCTGGATGGCAAAAGCGCGCACGCCCGGTACGGTGGAAACAAGGCGGTTTATGTCAGACACGATTTCGTTCTGGCTGCGGCTGCGTTCCTCCCACGGGGCTAGGGTCAGCACCATGAAAGCGCTGTTGGCGCTGCCGCCGGTTCCGGCTATGGCAAACATGTTGCGAACCTCGCCGCTTTCGCGCAAGGGCGTGACAAGGCGTTCCAGTGTACGCAACTGTGCAGTGGTATAATCAAGGCTTACCCCTTGCGGGGCGGAAATTCGCATCAAGGCGATTGCGCGATCCTCGCGCGGGGTGAGTTCACGCGGAATACTGGTCAGCAGTGACATCGCGAAAGTCGCGAACAGGGCGGATGCAACCAGGACCACCAACGGATTGTCGAGCGCTCTGGACAACAGCCAGTGATATCCGTTCGCTGTCTTTCTTCCCAGCGATTGCAACAGATTTGGACGCGAAGCCTCGTCCTCGCGATATTCGCGGATCATGCGTGAGGCCAGCATCGGGCAAAGGGTCAAAGCGACGATGCTCGAAAGCAGAACCGAAAAGGCAAGTACAAAACCGAATTCGCGGAAAAGACTGCCAGCCTGGCCGGGCAGGAATGACAATGGCACAAAGACGGCCGCCAAGGTCGCCGTGGTCGTTATGACAGCAAAGAATACCTCTCTAGTGCCGATCACTGCGGCTGCGCGAATGCCCAGACCCTGATTGCGCCTGCGAACGATGTTTTCCAGCACCACGATGGCGTCATCGACAACCATGCCCGTCGCAAGCACCAGTGCCAGCAGGGTGAGGATGTTGACGGAAAAACCCATCAGATAGATGGCGGCGAAAGTGCCGACCAGTGCCACCGGCAGTGTTGCTGCGGGGATAAGCGTCGCGCGCCAGTCCAGCAGGAACAGATAAATGATGACGATGACGATGCCGATCGCCAGCAGCAGTGAGCGCACCACTTCGCTGATCGCACCGCTGATGAAAGTCGCATCATCGCTGGTTACCCTTATATCCACCCCTTCAGGCAGGATGGTGCGGATCTGTTCGACCGCCGCGCGCACGCCCTGCGATATTTCGAGCGTGTTGGACCTCGCCTGGCGGATAATGCCCATGCCGATACCGGTTTGTGCATTGGCGCGCAGTTCTGTGGTGCCGGGATCAGCGCCGAGGGTCACGGTCGCCACGTCGCGAAACTGGATCTTGTCGGCTATGAACAGGTTCTCGAAATCCTCCGGCGAGGAAACGTCAGCGGTGGCGCGCACGACAATGTCGTTGTTGCGCGCAGTCAGCGAGCCGGCAGGTACGTCATAGGCAACATTGGATAGGGCAGAGCGCAGATTGGCAATTGTCAGGCCCAGTGCTGCAAGCCTTGCCTGGTCGACGTCAATTCTGAAGACCTTGTTTCGGTCGCCATAGACATTGACATC
>JAGRLM010000110.1:0-5192 GCA_020441795.1 Nitratireductor sp. | reverse complement strand
TCATCGGCGCCATCAGGCATGTTGTTGGAGACCCGGCCAAGTGAATCGCGGATATCGGATGCCGCCTCGGACAAGTCGGTGCTGTCAGAGAATTCGACCGTGACGCGACTGCGGCCAAAGGAAGAGCTGGACGAAATGGAAGATACGCCGGAGACGCGTGCCACGGCGCCTTCGACCACCGCCGTCAGTTCGCGATCAATGGTTTCGGGTGCTGCACCTGAAAAATCCGTTGTAATCGTGATGACAGGCCTGTCGACATCGGGAAGCTCGCGAATTTCTGCCGCATACATACCCGCTAGGCCGGCAACGACGATAAGAAGATTGAGGACAAGCGACAAAACCGGCCGGCGAATGAAGAGTGCTGTTCCGCCGGTCATGGTTGAAATGGCGGGGTTCGGTGCCGGAGTCTGAGATCTGGAGGTTTTTTTCATGGTCACGAGCCAACCGGTTTTGCGGCACCTGGCTCGCCCGATTTCTCCGGCTTTTCCCGGTCTCCCTGCTCGCCTGCCGCGCGCACTGGCGCACCTGGCCTGACATTTTGAACGCCCTCGGTAATCACCATGTCGCCGGGGGCAAGCTCGGCATTGACCAAGACCTTGTCGGCATTTCGTTGCACGATGGCAGCGGGGATGCGAACTGCCTTGCCGTCGCGAACACCCCAGACATAGGAGCCGCTGGAATCCCACTGAATTGCGAGCGGGTCGACAGAGGGGTGGTTTTCACCCTGGAACTGCATGGCAACCTGGAAGGACATGCCCGAGCGCAACAGATCGTCCTTGTTGGGGATCAGTGCCTGCACCCGCAAGGTACGGCTCGCTTGGTCGACCCGATTGTCGACAGCATGAATGACGCCTGAAAACCGTTCACCGGGTCTTGCTACCGATGTCGCCGAGACGGCAGTTCCGGGAACCATCAAACCGGCGAATTTTTCAGGAACAAAGAATTCGACCAGGATCTGCGAACGGTCATCTATCGTGGTGATATCGGACTGGTTAGTGACGTAGTCGCCCTTGTTGATACCCAATATGCCGATGGATCCGGAAATGGGAGCCTTGATCATCCTGCGTTCGAGATTGAGCTCGGCTTCGCGCCTGGCCAATTCCGCAGTTTCCATTTCCGTGCGGGCCTGATCCACCTCGACGGAACTGATGGTGCGGTTTTTCAAAAGGCTTTCGAACCGCTCCATCTTGTCCTTTGCAGCTTCCATTGCGACGCGACTGCGGTCAACCGCAATGGCTTCGGACTTTGCGTCAAGCATGGCAATTATGTCGCCTTGTCTGACGGTGGAGCCCGAGGCTACTTCGACGCTTTCCACCTGACCCGAAACTTGCGGTCGTACGGTAACAGTCCTGATGGCAACCCCTGAGCCAATTGCCGAGATTCGATCATTGATGGTGCCGGTCTCGACGGGGGCCATAACCACCAGTGCTTCGCGACCCGGCCTCCTGGCATTGCCCGCCGGCTTGCCATTCGAGGCGCTTTCCACTGTCGTTTCAGGCCAGATGCCGCGCTGGACGAGAAAATTCCTGAAATCCGGTGACACCCAGGCAATCGCCGGGACTGCCAGGGCTATCAGTATCAATGAGAAGACAATTTGGCGTACCAGTTTCATTCACGATGTCTCTGCGCTTTGTCCAATCATGGGTATACGCAGCTTTGCGCCGCGCAGGATCACCTTGCAACCGAATTTTTGTACAAGGCAGCTGTAGTGCCAAGTCGGCAGGACGCAGTTCGAGAAGAAAGCCGCCTGTCTTCAGACAGCGAAGTTTTCGTCGACATTGTCCCGGATCAGCGTCCGCAATTGTTCGACCGTGAGAAAATCGTCATTGGTTCCGGAATTATAGTGGAACCCTTCCTCGACCGGCTGCACGTTGAAGCGCTCTTTCAGCCGGGCGATGATGCGCTCGTTGTCCTGCGGCAGTATGGCATAATAGTCGCCAATATCCACCGTATTGAAACTGTCGGCGGGTACGATCATTTCTTCGTGTATCTTTTCTCCGGCGCGAATGCCGATTACAGGCCTTTCACATTCCGGTCCGATCGCCTCTGCCAGATCGGTGATGCGGTAGCTCGGAATTTTCGGGACGATGATTTCACCGCCCGTCGCATTCTCGATTGTCCACAAGACCATGTCGACAGCATGTTCGAGCGTAATGGAAAACCTGGTCATTCGTTCGTCTGTTATCGGCAGCGAACCAGTCTTGCGCTTCTCCAGGAAAAACGGAATGACAGACCCCCTGCTACCCATGACATTGCCGTAGCGCACCACGGAAAACCTCAAGGGACGGCGGCCGACAATATTGTTGGCAGCGATGAAAAGCTTGTCTGAGCAAAGCTTGGTAGCGCCATAAAGATTTAGGGGGGCGGCAGCCTTGTCGGTGGAAAGCGCGACGACTGTTTTCACGCCGGTATCGAGACAAGCCTCGACCAGGTTCTGTGCGCCGATGACATTGGTCTTGATGAACTCGAACGGGTTGTATTCAGCAGCTGGAACTTGCTTGAGAGCGGCAGCGTGTACGACAATGTCTATGCCCTCGAGTGCGCGCTTCAGGCGACTTTCATCCCGAATGTCCCCAAGGAAGAACCTAATTCCGCGGTACTTGTCGCTGGGAAATTCCTGGGCCAGATCGAACTGTTTCAACTCGTCGCGCGAATAAACGACCAGTCGCTTGATATCGGGATAAAGTTCCAGCGCGCGCCGGATGAAATGCTTCCCGAACGAACCGGTACCTCCAGTAATCAAAATCGATTTTTCAGACAGCATTCTGTTTTCCCAACGCAACTTTGCCAGCCCGTGCGGCTAGCACAGGCAAGTGCAGTGCTTTATCAAGGCTGGGTGCTCAAGAAAAGCCGGAATTGACCTGAATTGCGATGGGCTGAGATCAGCGCGGCAAAAACGCGTCCATTTTTCCGGTCAAGCGGTAAACCACGAGGCCGATCAGTTCCTTGGTGAAAAGGCTCATCTTGATGAATTGCCCTGCCATGTCCCCGGTCAGCCAGGGAAAGGAAAATTCATCCGCACGGAAATCGGTTGGAACCGCAATGACATTCATCCCGGCCTTGCGGAAACAGCCGAGCGCACGCGGTACATGAAAGGCTGAAGTGACGAGCAACCATGATTTCTTGCGATCCTCGCCCAGCATTCTTGCGGTGAAAATCGCGTTCTGCCAGGTATTGCGGGAATCGGGCTCGAATTCCGCGCCGCGAGTATCGCCATAGAGCGCAATCATCATGTTTTCCGCTGCCCGGGTTTCAGGAATGCCTTCGCCTGCAATGGTTGCCAGGCCTCCGGAGTAGACCAGACGAGCCTGCGGGAAGCGGCGCTTGAGTTCGAGGGCGAGAACTAGCCGATCAGCTGCCTCTCCAAGATGATAATCGTCCTTGCGCGCAGCGCTCTGTGCGTCCAGTCCGCCGCCCAGAACGATGATGCCATAGGGATCTGGTGGTATTGGCAAATAGTTTGCGGTGGTCTCCAACCGGTAGATCAGCCAGTCAGGAAGCTGCGTGAAACCAACAAGAGCGGTCATGGCGATGGCGAAGGCAATGGCCATTCGCGCAATGCGGTGCCACCCCAGTCGGGCCAGCAGCATGGCGGCCAAAGCCAGCAGAAACAGGAAGTTCAGCGGCCGGGCTATTGCCCAGAAGATTTTCGACAGGACAAAGAACAATTGCGGCTCCGGCGTCTTCCAGATGGGAATGGCGGTATGATTGCCCGCGCGCAAGGCTGCACTATCGGTTCTTGCCACGCAACCTTTCGCGCAGAAGTGCCAGCAGGTTTTCGGCGGAATCCAGAATATTGGTTCCCGGTCCGTAAATGGCAGCCACACCGGACTTTTTCAGTTCGGCATAATCCTGGGCAGGAATGACGCCGCCGCAGATTACCAGCTTGTCTGCCGCATCGCGGGTCGCCAGTTCCTCGACAAGCATCGGCGCCAATGTCAGGTGACCAGCGGCATGGGATGACACGCCAACCACATCGACAGTTTCGGCAACCGCGAGATCGGCTGCTTCCTGCGGGGTCATGAACAGCGGACCAACCACAATGTCGAAACCGAGATCGGCAAAGGCGGATGCGATCACTTTCGCGCCGCGATCATGGCCGTCCTGGCCCATCTTGACCACCAGCATTCTTGGCTTGCGGCCGAGCGAACCTGCGGTGTCGGCAATTGCCTTGCTGATGCGTTCGTAGCGTTCGTCACCGGAATACTGGCCGCCATAGACGCCAGACACGGTCCTTGTCTCGGCCTCGTGCCTACCCCAGGCATTTTCCATGGCCGAGGAGATTTCGCCGACGGTTGCGCGTGCGCGCGCCGCTTCAACTGCTGCTGCCAGAATATTGCCTTCACCCGTGCGGGCGACACTCTCCAGCGCGGCAAGCGCTGCCTTGCAGGCAGCCTCGTCGCGGCCCTTGCGGGTCCGCTTCAGGCGGGCGATTTGCGATTCGCGCACTGCCTTGTTGTCGATGCGCAGGATGTCGATGTCTTCCTGTACCTTGAGGCGGTATTTGTTGACGCCAACAATCACCTCTTCGCCGCGATCAATCGCCGCCTGTTTGCGGGCAGCGGCCTCCTCGATGCGCAGTTTCGGCAGGCCGGTGGCAACCGCCTTGGTCATGCCGCCAACGGTCTCGACCTCCTCGATCAGCTTCCAGGCCTCCTCGGCAAGCGAGTTGGTCAGGCTCTCGACATAGTAGGAACCAGCCAGTGGATCGACGACCCTGGTAACACCGGTTTCGTGTTGCAGGATCAATTGCGTGTTGCGGGCAATGCGCGAGGAAAACTCGGTTGGCAGGGCAATTGCCTCGTCAAAGGAATTGGTATGCAGCGACTGGGTTCCGCCCAATACGGCGCTCATGGCCTCAAAGGCTGTGCGCACGATATTGTTGTAGGGGTCCTGCTCCTGCAGGGAGACGCCGGAAGTCTGGCAATGGGTCCGCAGCATCAGGCTTTGCTGTTTCTTCGGCTTGAATTCGCTCATGATGCGGTGCCACAACAGGCGCGCGGCGCGCAATTTTGCAGCTTCCATGAAGAAGTTCATGCCAATGCAGAAAAAGAACGACAATCTCCCTGCGAAATCATCGACATCCATGCCCTTGGCAAGGGCGGCGCGGACATATTCGCGGCCATCGGCAAGTGTATAAGCCAGTTCCTGAACCAGCGTCGCGCCTGCTTCCTGCATGTGATAGCCGGAAA
>JAGRLM010000109.1 GCA_020441795.1 Nitratireductor sp. | reverse complement strand
CTGCTGATCTTTGGCCGCCAGCATCCGCAGACAATCCGCGCCAATGGCGAGGTTGACACCTATCTTGGCAAACTGATGGGTACCATCTTTCTGGACGAGCAAAAGTCGCGCAAGCATTCGCTCGCCCTTGCCCGCATTCGCCGCGCCGAGGAAAACCGGGAGCCTTCGCTGAAGGACCGGGTCTATTTTCTGGGGGAATTGCCCGACCGCGAATTTCTCGATGTTGCGGCATCCGTCGACATGGCCTGGCTGCCTTATTATGAAAACGGTCAGGATGGTTCGGGTATTGCCTCGATCTGCCTGGACGCAAGCCCGCGTGTTGTATGCTCGGCATCCTTTGCCTTCGACCAGTTGTTCAAGCTGGTGGAATACAGGAATGTCAGCCGCTTCGACATCGGCAACTCGATTGAGCTTGCCCACAAGACCCTGCTGCACATCAATGACAAGCCGCCGCAGCGCCCCTATGGCGACGAGAGCGTTTATACGATCCGCAGCCAGGTCGACACCTATGTCAAGGAACTGACCGGCACGCCGGTCGGCGACCCTGTCGGGAAGGCTGGATAGAACAATGGTCGATTACATTCGGCAAATCTACAAGGCGCGCCACCT
Source organism: Nitratireductor sp. (assembly GCA_020441795.1). Lineage (GTDB taxonomy): Bacteria > Pseudomonadota > Alphaproteobacteria > Rhizobiales > Rhizobiaceae > BOKV01. The sequence goes on along the minus strand of JAGRLM010000109.1, from coordinate 8,540 downwards.
TCTGTACCACCTGTCGCTATATGACCTGAACCAGAAATACCGCCGCTCGTTTCTGGGCATCTTGTGGGCTATCCTGCAGCCGCTGGGCATGGCGCTGTTGCTTGCGCTGGTGCTGGGCTCGGTCTTCGAAATGGAAGTGTCCGAATATGTGCCTTACATCTTTTCCGGACTGATCTTCTGGGAGTTTGTATCTTCCAGTGCGGTCGGCGGTTGCCAGGTTTTCCGGTTCTCGCAATACTATATCCGTCAATGCACGCTGCCGAGCATGATCTACACCTTGCGCCATTCGCTGGGTGGCATGATCAATTTTGTCCTGGCACTGCTGGGCCTGATCCTGTGGGTGCTGGTGGCAATGCCACAGAATTTCGGCATCACATGGCTGACTTTGCTGCCTGCAACAGTGCTGCTGTTTTTGTGCCTCTGGCCAATGGCTACGATCAGCGCCTATATAGCCACCTGGTTTTATGACTTCTCACAGCTTGTCGGCCTGGCTCTGCAGGCGCTGTTTTTCGTTTCGCCAGTCTTCCTCAAGCCGCAGGTATTTCTGGAATCGAAATACGGTCTTGGCTTTCTGGTTCACTACAATCCGGTCTTTCATGGTCTTGAACTGTTCCGTGCACCCTTGCTGCATGGCTCCTGGCCAGCACCGGAAAGCGTGCTGTTCTCGCTGGCCACCTGCATGGCCCTTTGGGCCATCGCATCGGTGATGGTCTGGCGCGGCGAGCGTACGCTGATTTTCCATTATTAGGGTGAACCCGGGCACATGACCACGCTTCCCTCGATCAGGCTCGACAAGGCCAATCTCTACTATTCATCGCTGGCCTATGGCGAGCGCTCGCTGAAGAGCCTGCTGTTTGGTCATGGCCGAATGGGCGGGCCTGGCAGGTTGCGGGATGTGCATGCGCTGCGTGACATCAGCTTCACGCTCAGAGCAGGTGAGCGGGTCGGCATCCTGGGAGCCAATGGCGCAGGCAAATCCACCCTGCTCAAACTGCTGGCTGGCCTTTATCCCTTGCGGAGCGGAACCTGTTCCGTCAACGGGAATGTCCGCGCCATGCTTGATCTCATGTTGGGCTTCGAACCCGAGGCAACCGGCCGCCAGAACATCCTGTATCGCGGCCTGATCCTTGGCCTCTCGCCTTCGCAGGTCAGGGAACTGGAGGCGGGCATCATAGAATTTGCCGATATTGGCGAATTCATCGACTATCCCGTGAAGACCTATTCCGCAGGCATGTCCGTGCGCCTCGCATTCGCGATTTCAACTGCGGTCCATGGCGACATCCTGCTGATCGACGAGGTAATTGGTGCAGGCGATGGCAATTTCATGGAAAAGGCCCGCATCCGTTTCCGCGAACTCGTCAACCAGTCGCAGATTCTGGTTATTGCGTCGCATGACCACCACACCTTGGGCGAAATCTGTACACGTGGCATCGTGCTGGAGCATGGCCGCCTTGCATTTGATGGCAAATTCGCAGATGCCGTTGCCTGGTATGGCGCGGCCCGGCACACCAGTGTCGGCGCTTCCCGGAAATAAGTGAGATTGGCGCCGGATGCGCCATGCAAGAGCAACAAGGAACTGAGACGATGACTGACCGGATCGAAACCCTGCTGGGCCCCCTCAACATGGATGGCATCGGCCTTGAAGTTGCTCCCTATTTCAACCCGGCGATCGATGCGGACAAATACAATGTCCGCTACACCGATTATATCTCCACTGAAGAAATCCTGAAAAAGGCCGCTGACAATCCGGGTGCCGTTGGCCGCAAGGTTCCCGAAATCCATTTCGTCTGGGAGCCGGGCAAGTCCTTGCGCGAATGCGTCAACGAGAAGATCGAATTCGACTATGCGCTCGCCTCGCATGTCATCGAGCATGTGCCCAATACCATTGGCTGGCTCAACCACATCCTTGAAACCATGCGTGTCGGTGCCAAACTGGCGCTTGCGGTTCCCGACCGCCGCCGCACCATGGATTTCTACCGTCGCGAAACCACCTTTGGTGAGCTGGTCGGCAACTGGATCAACAATCCGGCCATTCCCACCCCGACCCAGGTTTTCGACTTTCTCTCCCAGTCCTTCTATGACAACCGCACCGCCGAAAACGGCTACAAGATGCTCGATGTCAACAACACGCCGTTTGAAAAGATCGATCGCCACTACAGCGACCAGCAGGCGCTGGAGTTCGCCGCTTTCACCGTCAACCAGAACCACTATCTCGATGTGCATTGCACAGTCTGGACGCCTGAGCAGTTTGTCGAAGTCTTCAACCGTGTTGTCGGGATCGGCCTGATGAATGTCCGCCTGTCAGACCCCATTGTTGCAAGCGACCGCGACGAATTCATCATTCACATGGAAAAGCTCGGCGAGCCGACTACTCGGCGCCAGGACATTATTCTTGACTGAATTCTTTGCTGGTCTTTCCAGAACAAAGGCGCCTCGCGCGATTTTCATTCCGGAAAAGACATTAAATCAACAAGAGTGATTAACTTGTTATACAACTTAAAGGGTAGTTTATTGCTGACAAGCCTTTTACGTGAAGTTTTCTTCCCTGCACGTCAAAAGAAGTTTTTCCGGAAGTGATGCAAATTTGACGGGAAATTCAGTTCGGATTCACCGAATTCTCGAATATGCAGAGCCTCCCTCAAATGTCCCGAAAATGCTGTCCATCCGGTTCATTCGCTGCCAAGCTTTTGATTCAAAGGCAATAATGACAACAGTGCCTGAGCAATAGCTGGCGCCTTCGTTCTCGAATCTGCCTTGGTGTACATTTCCGCAACCTGTGCAAGGCAATTTCACAACCGTAAATTGGTTAACCATTCGTTAATTTTTTTGGCCCCGCGGCCGAAACGGGTGTTGATTCTTGTTTCAATATGTTGGGTAATAAAGGCCTGAGGACGCAGGGAAGGTCCCGATAGGTTGTGGTGAGAACCGTTTTGGAAAGAATAATTCCAGAGCGCGGGTATGTGTTGCGTAAAAATTGCTGTTTTCGCTGTATATCCGAAAATATAGAGATACATTTTTGGGAAATGTATTACACCATTATCCTGTTTCACTTTCACGCTGCGTTCACGCTACTTGTGCCTTGATGGCGGCTCTGCGGTCTTTGTGGTGAAGACTCACAAGCTGGACATCTGTGTTTTTGGGAGGCTGCGTGCTGCAGATGGCTGGGACAGTTGCAAGCCTACAACCGGGGATGGGACCCCGGTTTTTGCGCGCGGGCATTCCAGGCGCAGAGGCGGCCGGTCCCGGCCAGATGCATTTTGCCCCTGCGATTTCTTCCCCTGCCTTTGTCCTGACCTCTCTGGAGTTTTGAGAAATGTCCGGTCCCACCCCGATCGCCCTTGGCAATGAATTTCGCGTCAATACCGAAACCAATAGCGCTCAGCAATATAGCAATGTCACGGCACTGGCCGATGGCGGCTTTGTGGTTACGTGGTCGTCCTATTTGCAGGATACGTCTGACTATGGCGTCTATGCCCAGCGCTTTGATGCGTCCGGCAGCCCGGTTGGTTCAGAATTCCGCGTCAATACCTATACCAACAACGCTCAGGCCTACAGTTCAGTCGAGGCCTTGGCCGATGGCGGCTTTGTCGTCACCTGGTTGTCATTACTGCAGGACACAAACAATTGGGGAATTTTCGGTCAACGTTTTGATGCATCCGGCAGCCCGGATGGTTCCGAATTCCAGGTCAATACCTATGTAACCAATGGTCAGCTCTACAGTGCAGTTGCGGCCTTGGCTGACGGCGGCTTCCTCGTCACCTGGATGTCTTTCGGTCAGAATAATTCCTACGACATTTTTGGCATGCGGTATGACGCGGCCGGTAACGAGGTTCCGCCACCTTCGCCCCTGTCCGGCCAAGGCGGTGCCCTTGGCAATGAGTTTCTGATAAATTCTGCCGTCGCAAACAATCAGACCTATCCGTCTGTAACCGCACTTGCCGATGGCGGCTTTGTTGTCACATGGTCATCCTACGGTCAGGATGGAAATGTTGAAGGAATATACAGCCAGCGTTTTGATGAGACAGGGGCAAAGGTTGGAAGCGAATTCCAGGTCAATGCCACAACGTTTTCTTCTCAGCATTACAGCTCCGTCGCGGCGCTCGCCGATGGTGGCTTTGTCGTTACCTGGTCGTCTTTGGGTCAGGATACCAGCAATTACGGCATTTACGGGCAGCGCTATGATGTTGATGGCAATGCGATCGGCCCTGAATTCAAGATAAATACCTTTACCTTCGACAACCAGATCTACAGCTCCGTTGCCGCACTGGCCGATGGCGGGTTTGTGGTTTCCTGGTCATCATATGGACAGGATGCAAGCGGTGGCTATGGCATTTTTGCCCAGCGCTATGATGCGTCGGGCGCAGCTGTAGGCTCCGAATTCCAGGTCACCCAGACGTCAGCTGGAACGCAGTTCAGCGAACTGCTCTGGGGTGCGTACAACGTCGATCAACTGGCCTCTGGCGAACTCGTTTTCACTTGGTATGGCGCTCCATCTGTCAACGGCACCGAAGTCTATGCCCGCGTCTTTGGCTTGCAGCCCGCAGGCACCGTGGACTATGCGGTCGGCGATGGACTGTATGTCGAAGGAAACACCCTTTTCATCAGCATCGACTTCGGCGAGGAAGTGACAGTCAACGGCTCTCCGACGCTTGGACTCGCCGGTGGCGGAACCGCAGTCTTCGACTCGCAGAGCGACGCCAACACGGTTCGCTTTGTCTACACGTTTCAGGCGGGCGACACACAGGCAGACATACAGGTTGTTGGTCTTGGCCAAACTGCAACCGCCAATATCGTCAGGCCCGGCGACACGCTCGACCATTATCCAAACGAGCTTGCTTTCGTGAACCCGACAACCGACCTGGTGGCAACGCCAGCCACGCCGCAGCCGGTGACAGATGAATTCCGCGTCAATACATATACCACCAGCACTCAGCTATATAGCAGTGTCACGGCGCTGGCCGATGGCGGCTTTGTGGTTACGTGGTCGTCACTTGGGCAGGATGGCAGCGGCTGGGGGGTCTATGCCCAGCGCTTTGATGCATCCGGCAGCCCGGTTGATTCAGAATTCCGTGTGAATGATCACACCGCCAGCGATCAGATCTATAGCAGTGTCGCAGCCTTGGCCGATGGCGGCTTTGTGGTCACCTGGTCGTCAAATGGGCAGGATGGCGACAGTTACGGGATTTACGGCCATCGCTTTGATGCATCCGGCAGCCCGGATGGCTCCGAATTCCAGGTCAACACCTATGTAACCAGTGGTCAGTTTTACAGCGCAGTTGCGGCCTTGGCCGATGGCGGCTTTCTCGTCACCTGGACGTCTTTCGGTCAGAATAATTCCTATGACATTTTTGGAATGCGGTATGACGCGGCAGGTAACGAGGTTACGCCACCTTCGTCCCTTTTGGGAACTGGCGGTGCCCTTGGCAATGAGTTCCTGATAAATTCTGCCGTGACATCCTCTCAGGAGAGTCCGTCTGTAACGGCGCTTGCCGATGGCGGCTTTGTTGTCACATGGGCCTCCTCAACGGGGGATGGCGATGGCTGGGGAATCTTTGGCCAGCGCTTTGATGCATCCGGCGAGAAAACCGGCGCGGAATTCCTGGTCAATACCTATGTAACCAATACCCAGTTTTATAGTTCAGTCGCAGCCCTCGCGGATGGCGGCTTCGTGGTTACGTGGTCGTCCAATGGCCAGGATGGCGACAATTGGGGAATTTTTGGCCAGCGCTTCGATGCATCCGGAACTGCCATTGGATTTGAAATTCCGGTCAATAACTACACAACGGGTGAACAAAACTTTAGCTCCGTTACCGCGCTTGCCGATGGCGGCTTTGTCGTCACCTGGTCGTCATATTTGCAGGACATGTCTGGATATGGTGTTTATGCCCAGCGCTTTGATGCTTCGGGCGCTGCTGTCGGTTCCGAATTCCCGCTGGCACAGTCCACTTCCGGAATTCAGCTTGCCTACCACGTATGGGGTTCCTATACGGTTGATCAGCTTGCGGATGGCAATCTCGTTTTCACCTGGCATGGCGAACCAATTGTCAACGGCTCCGAAGTCTATGCCCGCATCTTCTCAGTTGACACTCCACCCAACGCCGTTCCCGTTATCGTTTCCAATGGCGGCGGTGAAACGGCATTAATCAGCATCGACGAAAACACCACGGCCGTCACCACTGTAACCGCGACCGACGCCGACAGCGGCGACACGCTGACCTATTCGATCACGGGTGGTGATGACGCGGCCAAATTTACAATCGACGAAAACACCGGCGAACTGACCTTTGTCAGCGCCCCTGATTTCGAGATGCCGCTCGATTACAACGACAACAACACCTACGACGTTGAAGTCACTGTCTCCGACGGCAATGGCGGCACCGACGTGCAGGTCATCGCGGTAACGGTAAACGACATTGACGACACCGCGCCAGTCGCTCCGGTTATCTCAACCATCAGCGACGATACAGGTTCAATCCAGGGCAATCTGGCGCTTGACGCCTTTACCGACGACACATCCCTCCTGCTTTCCGGCACCGCCGAAGCCGCTTCCACCGTCACAATATTCGATGGCGCGACGCAGATCGGCACCGCGACAGCCGATGGTTCCGGCAACTGGACCTACACCGCGACGGGTCTGAGCGAAACCGCGCATACATTTACAGCAACCGCGACAGATGCAGCCAACAACACCAGCCCTGCCTCTGCACCATTCAGCATCACTGTGGACACTACCGCTCCCGAAACCGCCGCGACCGGCGACGTGACCGCTGCCAGCGACAACGCACTCAATAACGATCAGGCGAAGGTCGGCGACACGATCAGCTTCACGGTTGATTTTGGTGAAGCGGTAACCGTGGATGGCGGCACAACGCTGACGCTTTCCAATGGCGGTATTGCTGCCTTCAGTGCAGGCGCGTCCGATCTCGCCAATGGCATTGCCGTTTTCACCCACACCGTTGCGGGCGGCGAAACCAACACCACCGATCTGGAAGTCACCGGCTACACCGGCACGATCGCCGATCTTGCCGGCAATACCGCAGTCATGGCTGCAACGACCGACATTGACGTGACCGTTGATACCGTCGCGCCAACTGTTCCAACGGTCATTCCAGTTTATTCCGGCACCGACACCGAGCCGGTGCTTCACGGTACCGCCACCACCGAGGCAGGCGTTACCACGACCGTAACCGTGGGTGGCGCGACCTGGGAGGTCACGCCCGACGGCACCGGCAACTGGTCGCTCGACCTTTCTGACAGTCCGGATTCCGGAACCTATTCCCCCGATGGCGAGGGCTTCAACGAAGTCACCGTCACCTCATTCGATCTGGCCGGTAACACGGCCACCGATACATCCACAGACGAACTGGAGATTAATATCATGGCACCCGTAGTTGTTTCCGTTACCCCAAGCATTGGCGAAATCATTGAGGGCGTCACTACATTCAGCCTCGTCGTGAAGTTTAACATGTCGATGGACACCAATCCGGCCTTTACTCCTAGCATCGGCCTGCCATCCGGTGTGGCGTCGACACTGACATTCGCGTCACAGGCCTGGTCAACATCAACCAATGCCAACGACACCTATACCATCACCTATACGGTGACGGACGCCAGTGTTGACATCGAGGACATCAATGTCTCGATCTCCAATGCCCGCAGTTTTGGCGGTGACCCGATGGCGCCAACCACCGAGCCAGCCGTCTTCGACATCGACACGCTGATCGCCGAAGCACCAACGCCTGACCTTGTGGCAGGTTCCGACACCGGCGTCAGCAGCACCGACGACCTGACCAACGACACCACGCCCACCTTCAGCTTCACCATTCCCGCAGTGGGCGTCGAGGCCGATGACGTCATCGACCTCGTCCTCGTCGATGGCAGTGGCGATTATGTCAGCACGCTCGATACGCTGACTGTCACCTCCGGTGGCAGCTTTGATCCTGGCGAGAGCGTCACCCTGACCAGCTCAGCGCTGGCCGATGGCGACTACCATGTCGCTATCCGCATCACCGACAATGCAGGCAATGTGCGCATTGGCAATGATATTGATGTGACGGTGGATACGATGGCACCGACGCTCGCCATCACCGATGATGAGCCGGGTGTCGCCAATATTGCTGGTGGCAATGTGGTCTTCACCTTCACCTTCTCGGAGGAAGTGGCTGGTTTCGATATCGGCGACATTACAATTACCGGCGGAACGCCCGGCACCCTCACAACATCCGACAACACAACCTTTACGCTTGAAGTAACCCCAGACAGCAATTCCGTCACGGACATCGAGGTGTCGGTTGCATCGGGCACGGTTACCGACATCGCGGGCAATGACAACGCGACAGGCGACAGCGTCACCCAGGCCGTGGACACGCTGCGCCCGACCGTCAGTTCCATGACGCTTGATGACACCGCCTTGAAGATCGGCGAGACCGCGACGCTGACAATCACCTTCTCTGAGGCAGTCACCGGCCTCGAAATCACCGACTTCACGGTGGTGGGCAATGGCGCGCTTTCCGACATCCAGACCAGCGACAACATTACCT